>JARRNM010000148.1:0-14117 GCA_037384945.1 Deltaproteobacteria bacterium | reverse complement strand
ATGAGGGCCAAGCCAGCCGTGTTGGGGACAACGGAGAGTCTCCTTGCAGACCATCCCCTGAGTCAACAAGTTGACAAAAGGCTCATCCTGTCCCACCAATCCCATATCTCTGAGAACCTTAGTAAAGAACCTCGAATAAAGCAGATGGAGTACTGCATGCTCGATACCGCCGATGTACTGGTCCACCGGCATCCAGTAATCATTTCTTGCCTTGTCTAGAGGTCCTTCCTGGTAATCTGGGCAGGTGTAGCGGTTAAAATACCAGGAAGACTCGACAAATGTGTCCATAGTGTCTGGCTCCCGCCTGGCATGGCCATGACATCCTGGGCAGGTGGTCTCCACGAACTCCTTGAGGGTCGGCAGCGGGGTACCGCCACTGGGCGTGAGATTGGCATCCAGAGGTAGGACCACCGGGAGATCTTTCTCAGGCACCGGTACTATGCCGCACTTGTCACAGTAGATTATGGGAATGGGAGCGCCCCAGTAACGCTGTCTGGAGATGAGCCAATCGCGCAGCCTGTAAGTGATGGCACCCTCCCCCAGCCCTTTTGACTCCAGGTATTGGTTAATGGCTTCTCGGGCTACCCTACTTCCATTCCACTAAATTTACCGGAATTGACCAGAATCCCATCTCCTTCGTAAGCCTCTTCCATCCTGGCAGCGTCCAGTTCGCCTCCCACGGGGTTAACTACCACCTTTAAAGGCAAATCGTAAACCTTGGCAAATTCAAAATCCCGCTGGTCATGGGTGGGCACTGCCATAACTGCCCCTGTCCCATATTCCATCAGCACGAAGTTAGCCACATAGATGGGCATCCGTTCTCCTGTCATCGCGTTGCGACAATAAGCTCCGGTAAAGACACCCTCTTTGGCAAGAATCTCAGAAGTTCTCTCACTTCGCTGTATACGCTTGGTCTTCTCTATGAATGCCTTTACGGCTGATTCTTCCGGTCTGCCTTGGCAGAGCTCCAGGGACAGGGGATGTTCCACTGCCAGACTCATGAAAGTTGCGCCAAAGACTGTATCTTGCCTTGTGGTGAAAACCTTGATCGGTTCCTCCGACTCCTCCAGGGGGAAATGGATAATTGCCCCGTGGCTCTTGCCGATCCAGTTGCGCTGCATGGTCAGCACTCGCTCCGGCCACCCCGGCAAGTTGTCGCAATATTCCAGCAACTCATCAGCATAGTCTGTGATTTTAAAAAACCACTGGGCCATTTCTTTCTGTTCAACCACCTGGCTGCAACGCCAGCACAGGCCGGCCTCGACTTGTTCATTGGCCAGCACCGTCTGACAAGTGGAACACCAGTTGACGTAGGATTCGGCCCGGTATGCCAGCCCCCGTTCATACATCTTTAAGAACACCAGCTGCTCCCAACGATAGTAGGAGACATCACAGGTGGCCAGTTCTCTGCTCCAGTCATAGCTGAACCCCATCTGTTTCAACTGTGCTTTCATTTGGGCGATATTATTGTATGTCCAGGTAGCCGGATGGCTGCCCGCCTTGATAGCGGCATTTTCGGCAGGCATACCGAAGGCATCCCAGCCCATGGGGTGAATAACATTGAGCCCACGCATGGTTTTATAGCGGCCCACTACATCTCCAATAGTGTAGTTTCGCACGTGTCCCATATGGATGCGCCCGGATGGGTAGGGAAACATTTCTAGCAGGTAATATTTAGGCTTGTGGGGATCTTCGCTTACGTAAAATAATCGCTGCTCTTCCCAAATCCGCTGCCATTTAGGTTCGATCTCCCTCGGATCGTATCTGGCCTCCATTATTCCTCCCGCGTCATTCATAACTAGGCAGCAAGCAGTATGCACCCGGCACTATTCGTTTCACCTTGCTCATCTCTCCTTTGGCAACTTGTTATAGTCCAAATTGAGTCGCAATTCATCAAATCATTAGTGAAAAGGTAATAATGATAAATGCAAAATGAAAAATCTAATAGGAATAGTCCTCGGTGCTTAGTGTTACTGGCTGCTCATCCCGCAATGTCTCCCACAGGCTCTAAAGTAGGACCGTTATTTGAAGGAGGCTTACGTCTGCCAGTTTCCTCAAGATGCAAACGAATTCTGTCCAGGATACCGTTTATGAAAGACCCAGAATCCTCCGAACCGTACTTCTTCCCTAGATCCACCGCCTCATTTATAGAAACCTTCGCTGGGATATCCGGCCGATAAAGAAGTTCATAGATGGCAAGGCGGAGAATATTGCGGTCAACAGCCGGCATGCGCTCCAGTCGCCAGTTCTCTGAAAACCGCTTGATTAAAGTGTCGACTTCCTGCTGATGCTCGTGTGCTCCTCTGGCAAGGTCAGAGGCAAAATCCCTGATCGACTCTGGAGCTTTGAAATGCTCGCAGAATAATCTCAGGGCCTCGGTGAGGTCACTTTGGGCCATATCAACTTGGTAAAGTACCTGGATGGCCATTTCTCGAGAGCGGCGTCGGCTACTCATGTTTCCCTGCTCAATTGCCCTGACGATCTGTAACCACTCGACATCCTTCAAAACTTGCGCGGCCGGGGTGCGTGTGGAAAAATCCTGAATCCGAATACCTGCCCGCCAGGCAAGCAAGGCGAAGCAGGCGGGTCGAAATCCCAATCGATGGCTACCCCAGCTGCCTCATTAAATTGGCCATTTCTATAGCTGCCTGAGCTGCCTGAAAGCCTTTGTTACCTGCTTTGGTACCAGCCCGTTCAATAGCCTGTTCGAGACTATCGGTAGTAAGAACGCCAAAAGTTATAGGCACTGACTGTTCCAGAGCTACAGTAGCTATTCCTTTCGAAACCTCGGCACTTACATATTCAAAGTGAGGGGTGGAACCACGAATTACGGCTCCCAGACAGACGATGGCGTCACATTTCTTTTGCTCAGCAAGTTTTTTGGCAATAAGAGGAATCTCCCAAGAGCCGGGGACTTTGATCACCTGGATGTCCGATTCCTTGGCGCCACTCCTGAGCAGGGCGTCCAAGGCGCCCCCCAATAGTCGGTCGCAAATAAAGTCATTGAAACGACTGACGACTATAGCGAATTGCAGTCCCTTCGCCTCCAGCTTGCCCTCAACTATTTTCGGCATTCTAACCTCCCTTTGCTCATCAGATTCCTCGTCCGGCCCCATAGCGGCCACCCTTCCTGTTCCGATTTGGAGTACTGGAGTATTGGATAACTGGAGTGTTGGAATAGTGGAAGATTGCAAATTTTCTAGCCCTTTTTATCATTACTCCATCACTCCATCACTCCTTAGTACCTTTGCAAAACAATAACCGTATATCAAAAATAATAGCATTGAGATTCCGTCCAAGATCTGAACTAATAGTTTTCCCTTTCTTTTTCTCCAACCAGGTTTATGAGATGTCCCATTTTTGAACACTTAGTTTTCAGATAATCGAGGTTGCAGGGATTGGGTGGAATCTCAATGGGAATTCGTTCAGTTATGGTGATCCCGTAACCCTCTAAGCCGATGATCTTCTTAGGATTATTGGTCATAAGCCGCATTTTTCTAACCCCAAGATCCACCAGAATCTGGGCACCTATGCCATATTCCCTGAGGTCGGCTTTAAACCCCAGTGCTTCATTGGCCTCAACCGTATCCTTGCCTTGATCTTGAAGTGCATATGACCTGAGCTTGTTTACCAGGCCGATGCCCCGGCCTTCGTGATTGGTTATGTATAAAACTATGCCCTTGCCTTCTTCATGGACCATTTCCATGGCCCGGTGCAGCTGATCTCCACAGTCGCAACGAAGAGAACCCAAGCTGTCGCCGGTAAGACATTCGGAGTGAACCCGCACCAGTACCTCTTCCTCGGAGTTTATCTCACCTTTAACCAGAGCGATATGCTGACTGGCATCAATATCGTTGGTGTAGGCAATAGCAACAAATTCACCGCCATGAACTGAGGGGAGCATGGTAGTGGCCGCCCGATGAACGAAACTCTCGTTACGCATGCGGTACTCGATAATATCAGCTATGGTGACAATTTTTAGGTCGTGTTCCTCGGCAAACACCTCCAGGTCCGGCATCCTAGCCATGGTGCCGTCATCTTTCATCACCTCACAGATGACCCCCGCAGGCGTCAGGCCTGCCAACCTTGCCAGATCAATCGAACCCTCGGTTTGGCCCGTCCTCACCAAGACACCCCCTTTACGAGCTCGCAGAGGGAAAACATGTCCCGGACTGACCAGGTCCTCTGGCCTAGCATCATCTGCCACCGCTGTTAAAATGGTGGTGGCCCGGTCAGCTGCGGAAATTCCTGTAGTCACCCCCTGCCGGGCTTCGATGGAGACGGTGAATGCGGTCCCGAATCTTGATTTGTTGTCGGACACCATCATGGGCAGCTGCAGTTCCTCAACCTTTTCCTCGACCAAGGACAGGCAGATCAACCCCCTTCCGTACCTTGCCATAAAGTTTACAGCCTCCGGAGTTGCCTTCTCCGCGGCCATGCAGAGGTCACCCTCGTTCTCCCGGTCCTCATCATCTACCAGGATGACCATTCTACCTTCTCTGATCTCTTCCAGAGCCTCAGTAATTTTAGCGGTTACCATTTCATAAACTCCCAATCATGTATAGTTGATCATTCATTATTGCCCATCTTCAAGTAAAGAATCCGGACCCAGAGGACCCGGCTTTGCACTGCCCCCTGAGGGGACTTCCATAGTCTTTCCCCCTAGCGGCAGTCTGCTGGAATACAGGAGTAGCAAAAATTCCAAATAACAAATCTCAAATAACAAACAAATCACAATGACCAAAATTCCAAACTCCAAACCTGTTTCGGTCATTGAATATTGGAATTTGAGATTTACTTGTTATTTGGTGCTTGGAATTTGATATTTTGCCATGCTCCAGTGCTCCAAAACGGTTCGCACCTGAGCCGGCAAAGCCATTGAACTCTGACCTGGCCCTAAGGACCAGGTTTTCAAGGTTGAATAAGCCGTCACCTAGGTGCGACCCCTCGATACGACTAATTTTTACAACCCCCTGTCATGAAAAGGTTTCTCCCATAGTGAGCTCCCCCTTGCGGCCAAAATGACACGGCAACGGCACATGAAAAATGTTAAATGAACCCGTGCTTGGCCAAAAAATCACCATCCACAGCATCAGAAGTACTCTTTCGCAGGTTACGGACGAACTTCTCAACAAATTTGCCTATGACATCAACTTCTATATTCACCTGGTCACCTACCTTTAAATTCCCCATGTTAGTAACTCGGGCTGAGTGAGGCACCAAGTTTACTTCAAAGCTCTTTTCATCGCAGCGATTTATGGTAAGACTTACGCCGTCAACTGCCACAGATCCTTTTTCAATAAAGTAGCGAGCCAGCTCAGGAGCCACCTCGAATGCAAAGACGATAGAATCGCCCCTCTTCTTCCGTAAGATTACTCTGGCCTTGCCGTCCACATGACCATTGACCAGGTGACCGCCTAGCCGGTCTCCGAGTCTGAGGGCCCGTTCAAGATTGACTTCATCACCCAGCCTTAGGTGGGAAATAGTGGTCCTGCTCAAGGTTTCTTGAGAAACGTCTGCTGTAAAGGTTCTCTCGTTCCCAGATACAACGGTGAGGCAAACGCCGCTTACCGAGACACTCTCGCCTTCCTGAAGCCCATCCAGTTCAAAGCCAGCCTCTATGCTCAGACGCACGTCTTTGCCTCGTGGCTCTACTTTCACTAGCTTGCCGGTTCCCTCAATTAACCCGGTGAACATCTCTTTTCCCCATGGCGAAAGGCCGATTATCTTTTCAGAGCCATATTCCCCTCGGCTTCAGTTTTGGCTTTGAAGCAAACATCTTCGGAGTACTGGAGTAGTGGAGTAATGGAGTAATGCAGATAGAAGCCTTTTCGAGAGAATTTTTCCAGCACTCCAATACTCCAACACTGCATCACTCCGACGAGGCGCCATCGGGCTCTGAACGTTGCATTTCATAGCGAAACACCCACTGAATCTGCCCTGGCTGATATTGTTTTGAATAGCGCTGAGTCTGTCATATATCCCTCAACCATTATATCATCGTCGAATCGGCGAATTTTGAGATTCGTGAGAGTTAAAGCCTCGGCCACCTTTCCAACCCCAAAACCCCCTACCATGGGTACAGCACTATCCGTGAACTTCGGCCCCGCCTTCCACCAGGAGGCTGGTAATGTCGCGATTGCCTAAATGTTTCAAAAGCTCCGGCAGTGATACCCGTCCCCGCACCAAGGGTAGAGGCAGCACCTCCACTCCCTTCCCTTCCAATCCTTCCCTTCTTTTCTTGTATGGCTTCGGTCCAGTCGCAATGATAGTCGGAGCTTCCTTGGTCTGACAAACAACCAGACTGTCAACCGGAGTTCTCAGGTGGGTGTCCAGAATTATTCTGAGAGGATTATTGCCCTTTCTTGAGGAAAACCGCGCAGTAAGCTGAGGATTGTCTGCAACAACTGTCCCGACCCCCACCAGTATAGCATCCACCCCATGACGTAAATTGTGGACAAACTGCCGCGAGCGCTCATTGGAAATCCAGTGGGAATCACCCAGATGGGTAGCAATTTTACCATCTAAACTGGCAGCCATCTTGGCGATTACCAAGGGCAGGCCAGTGGTCACGTGCTTGATGAACGGCTCATTTAGTCGAAGGCAGTCCTCCTCCAGAACACCAACATCTACCTCGATCCCCCGCCTTCGCAGATATTCGGCTCCTCCTCCGGCGACTCGAGGATTCGGATCGGTGCAGCCAACCACCACCCGACGAACTCCGCTGCCAACAATTGCCTCTGTGCAAGGTGGTGTCCGGCCCTGGTGGTTGCAGGGCTCGAGGGTCACATACAGGGTAGCAGATTTAGCCTGATCGCCGGCATTATCCAGGGCATCTATCTCTGCGTGGGGGCAGCCTGCTTGCCGATGGTAACCCTCTCCCACCACTTGGCCGCCCTTTACCACTAACGCTCCCACCATGGGGTTAGGGGAAGTGTGCCCAGTGCCGCGGGCGGCTAAACGGAGGGCTCGCTTCATGAACCGTTCATCTTCCTTTGTCAAAGATCCTTGCTTGCTCACAATTTTCGCTTTTCAGCCGCGATCCTTAGAAAAAAGCCTAGTCCACTTTCGCGGCAACTCATGAAACCACAAAGAGCACCAAGAACACAAAAAGACAGGATTGCAGAATGCCGGATTTTCCAGTTTCTATTTTTGTCCTTCTGCAAGCTAAAATCTCAAATCTCGAATGTTCCCTGTGTACTTTGTGGCGCAAAACTTGCCCACCTGGGAGTATAGGTCCTCTGGACCAAAATTGCTGAATGGTTACCCTCTAGGGTAACTCCTCATCCAAGAGTCTTTGCAGGTCTTGGAGGTCCTGGATTTGTCGGTGCACAATGCTGTAGCGTATGTAAGCTGCAGGATGGATCTCATATAAAGCGGCTGCAACCCAGTCACCCAAGACTTGACTGCGCAATTTACGTCGTCGGCTTTCTTGAATTCGGCTCTCTATCGATCCTACTATCTTATTGAGATGGTCCTCCCCTATGGGAAGCTTGGTACACGATTGTTTGATGGCACTTAAAATTTTCCGCCGATCAAAGACCTCCAAACGCCCGTCACGCTTGACAACCAGTGCCAGGTTTTCTTCTGACCTCTCGAAAGTGGTGAACCTTCCATCGCAGCCGGGGCAATGTCGCCGTCTCCGAATGTGGTTGTTGTCCTTTCCGGGTCGGGAGTCAAGCACCCGAGTCTTAGGGTGACCGCACATTTGGCACTTCATTCCCTACCCTCCTCCAAGGACCTCCATTTAAGCAAATTTACTCCTGCCTCTTGCAACATCTGGTCAGAGAGCTCGTCAGCATACCCCTCGTCAAAATAGACAGCAATAATATTAGCATTAATGATCATCTTGGCGCAAATAACACATGGCCGCGTGGTGCAATATAAAGTAGCGCCCTGAATAGGTATTCCGTGGCGGGCTGCTTGAATGATCACATTCTGTTCCGCATGGAGGCCGCGGCATAGTTCATGCCGTTGGCCCGAGGGTATGTTGTTTTCCTCCCGCATACAGCCAACCTCTAGACAGTGGGGTAGTCCTGAAGGAGCGCCGTTATATCCAGTGGCCAATATCCTCTTGTCTTTCACCAGCACGGCTCCCACTTTACGACGAAGGCAGGTGGAACGCTGAGCTACTAACCCGGTGATTTCCATAAAATAAGCATCCCAACTCGGTCGCTGCATAATTCAGTTCCCCTCCCTCTCGTACACTGGTTTATGGAGAGGGAACTGGGAGCAGAACTCGGCAACCTGCCGTCGCACCCTCTCTATTGTATCACCATCCTGGTGAGCCTCCAGGGCCTGGTGAGTAAACTGAGCTATTGTGGCCATATCCTCCTCTTTCATCCCTCTTGAGGTCACTGCAGGGGTCCCCAGCCGGATGCCGCTGGTCACAGCCGGCTTTTCCGGATCAAATGGGATGCTGTTCTTGTTGACAGTAATCCACGCCTTGTCCAGAATGACTTCAGCTTGAGCACCGGTCAGCCCCCTTTTCCTTAGATCGACAAGCATCAGATGGTTGTCTGTCCCCCCAGACACCAAGCGGTAGCCTCTCTCGAGCAACTCCGCCGCCAATCGTCTAGCATTGTTCACTATCTGTCTCTGGTAAGTGCGAAACTCTCCACTCAAGGCCTCCTTGAACGCCACTGCCTTCGCCGCTATGACATGCATGAGCGGTCCGCCCTGTATGCCCGGGAAGATTCCTTTATTGAGTTTGTCTGCCTGCCCTTGCCCAGCGAGTATGAGACCCCCTCTGGGTCCCCTGAGAGTCTTGTGGGTAGTGGAAGTGACGAAGTCACTGTGGGGAACAGGGCTGGGATGAACCCCGGCAGCAACGAGTCCGGCTATGTGGGCCATGTCCACCATGAAGTAGGCTCCAATGTCTTCGCACACCTTCTGGAAAAAACCAAAGTCGATGCTCCGAGGATAGGCGCTCGCACCAGCAATTATCAGTTTGGGGCGGTGTTCTCGGGCCAATCGCTCCACTTGCTCCAGGTCAATAGTTTCGCTCTCTCGGTTCACCCCATACGAAATCACATTGTACAACCTACCGGAGAAATTGGCTGGGCTGCCGTGGGTAAGATGGCCCCCATGCCGCAAGTCCATTCCCATTATGGTTTCTCCCGGCTGTAAAACGGCGAAACACACTGCCATGTTAGCCTGAGAACCTGAGTGGGGCTGGACATTGGCATATTCAGCAGCAAAAAGCTCCTTTGCCCGAGAAATGGCCAGGCTTTCCACCGTATCGACAAATTCGCAGCCGCCGTAATATCTGTGGCCGGGGTAACCCTCGGCATACTTGTTGGTCAAAACACTGCCCTGGGCCTGCCTGACCGCCGGACTCGCAAAATTCTCCGAGGCAATTAGCTCCAACCTCTGAATCTGCCTCTCCTCCTCTAGCCGAATTGCTTCCGCAACCTGGGGATCAATTTTTTCCAAATCCAACATTTCAGGCCTCACAGGAACCGTAGAATTATTGTTCGACACTATGTCACCTTTTTCCTCTGTCCGCTTCTTCATTGGTGAGATAGCAAATAAGCAGGAATTCAGCAATGTATAATGATAAAGGCAAAATGGGAAGTGTTAATTCAGCAACAGGAATTTCCCCCAAATTATTTTAGAGACATAGGCCCGGGGAAGCTACTCCACAACGCCCATGATTCGCACCATCTATTGGCAGGGTTCCTGCTCAGTGAGCACCATATCTTCATGCAGACCCTCGCAAGGCTGAGAGAGTGAAGAGCGGTTGCTCAGATGCTTGCTGTTTCGCAGCTTCCCCTTTTGGGCTTTGCTGATGCCTATTCCTAACGAGGAGGTGACAGGGAGAGCTCTGGAGCAGAGCGCATCTGGAGCATCCGCTTGGTACCAGCCAGCACAGTTCGGCATCCTTTGGGTGGCACCCCGGTAAGATGAATCTTACCACGAAGACGAAGTCTTTGATTATGAGAAGGGCAGCGACTATGGGCTCTGCAGAAGAGCTTTCCCTGTCTTAGGGCAAAGGCGGCTGTCCACAGCCGGGCTAGAAGTGAGCCCCGGCCTCCGGCCCATAGGGGCCTACGCCCTCTCCGAGTCATAGACTCTCAAGAGTCGGAGACCGGAGGGAACGACAGAGGAGACATCAGCCAGGCCACTTTCTATTGTAAACCAAGGCATACTGGCTCTTAAACACAATTTAGAAGAATGATCTACTGATTTTTGGGGAAAGTCCTGTTAATTCAGAAAAGGAGGGTCAGGAGCCAGAATGGAAGAAGGCTTTTCACTAAGTGGTAAGCGGTACGAGACGTTATTCGTTATTTGTTATAGGTTATACGTAAAAGATCAACCCAAATCGATCAAACCGTTCAAGTCGTTGAAATCGTAAAAAACGTAGAAGTCGTAAAAGTCATCAATGCAGCTCACAGCTCACTGGCAATTCGTCAATTAGAAAATTAGCCGATTAGAGAATTAGTTTTCAAGTGCACGAATTCCCCAGTTCTCTAATTCCCTAATTCTCCAGTTCCCAAATCCGAAATCCGAAATCCGAAATTAAAAAGCTGACCTCTGATCTCTGACCTGTGAGTTCTACCTGCTGCCTGCTGCCAGTTGCCTCCTGCCAGCTGCCAGCTGTCATCCGTCCTCTGCCCTCTGGCGTCTTTTCCCGTCTCGCACGTCTCGCCCGACCTCCCTTCTCGCCTCAGCCTCTGCGACGTGACCCGGGCCAAAGGACAAAGCGTCCGGGACCGCAATCATCGAATCTCGTCCAGTTGAGCTATCCTGCGTTCGTGGCGTCCGCCATCAAAGTCGGTTGTCAGCCAGGTTCTGACAATCTCTTCAGCCAAATCGCTACCGACCAGCCTTCCTCCCATCACTAACAGATTCGCGTCATTATGTCTGCGACTCAGGATGGCGCTGTAAAGGTCGTTACAAAGAGCAGCACGCACACCTCGGAAACGATTGGCGATCATCGACATGCCCAGACCGGAGCCACAGATAAGTATACCTTTGGCAAACTTGCCCTTGGCAACCCCGGTGGCCACCGCCTTGCCATAGACGGGATAGTCCACAGAGTCTTCACTCAGACAACCAGCATCTTCCACGGTATACCCCATGTTTTCAAGCAAACTTTTTACCTGGGTTTTCAGGGAAAATCCTGCATGATCACAGCCAATAATGACTTTCATCCTCAATCTCCCCGCTATCAAGGTTCGTATCGGCGGAACAACAGGGCAGCGTTGGTACCGCCGAAACCGAAAGAATTGGACAGAGCGGTTCTAACCGGCCTCTCCCGGGCCACATTGGGAACATAGTCTAGATCGCAGTCGGGATCCTGGTTTTCATAGTTGATCGTAGGAGGAATGATTCCACGTTCTATGGTAAGCACAGCAATCACACTCTCCACACCTCCGGCCCCTCCCAAAAGGTGTCCGGTCATTGACTTGGTAGAACTAACAGCCACCTTGTAACTGTGATCTGCAAAAACCGTTTTTATCGCCCGAGTCTCGAAACTGTCATTTAGATCCGTGGAGGTACCGTGGGCATTTATGTAGTCCACTTCTTCGGGGGCAACACCAGCATCATCCAGGGCCATTTGCATGCACCGCGCCATGCCCTCACCTTCCGGAGCTGGAGCCGATATGTGGAAGGCATCTCCAGAGAGACCAAAGCCAATCAGCTCAGCATGGATAGTGGCCCCTCGCTCCAGAGCATGGTCAAGGGCCTCCAGAATGACCATGCCGCTCCCCTCACCCATGACAAAACCGTCCCGGTCTCGCTCGAAGGGGCGAGAAGCCTTCCGGGGCTCATCGTTTCGAGTTGAAAGGGCTCGCATTGCATTGAAACCGCTTATGGCCAGGGGTGTGACCGTAGACTCTACCCCCCCGGTAATCATCACATCAGCAATACCCCGTTGAATATGTTTAAAGGCGTCCCCCACCGCGTGGGTGCCCGCAGCACAAGCCGTTTCGATGGCGAGGTTAGGACCCTTGGCTCCAAAGGCGATGGATATTTGACCGGGAGCCATATTAGCTATCAGCATGGGAATAAAGAAAGGGCTTACTTTCCTGGGACCTTGCTCCAGCAAAACACGGTGAAATCGTTCAATGGTATTCAGACCACCAAGACCGGTTCCCACAACGACTCCCACCTTAGTGGCATTGTTGCCATTAATTGTTAGCTTCGCATGCTCAACTGCCATGCGGCTCGCCGCCATGGCGTACACGGTGAAAATGTCCATCCGGTTGATATCCTTACGGGAGACATAATCCTCCGGTTTGAAGTCCTTGACTTCTCCGGCGATCTTGGTAGCCATATGGCTGGCATCGAACCTGGTGATCGGCCCAATTCCCGACTTGCCTGCCACCAGGGCCGACCAATTCTCCTCCACTCCGATTCCTAGCGGCGTGACCAGCCCAAAACCCGTTATTACAACCCTTCTCTTCATCTCCTAATCCCCAATCTAAACTAAACGTTTGTCATTGCAGTCGCCTCATCCCAGATTCTCACTAGGCTCTTTTGCCTTGCGAGACCAGCGAGACGAGGTCTGCTGAACATACCCGGCTTCCCGTCTCGCCCGACATCTCGTCTCTTAGCGCAGAGGGCTGTAAGTCCTGCGTCTACATATACATGCCGCCGTTTAAGTGAATAATCTGACCGGTGATGTAGGAAGCTTCATCTGAAATTAGAAACTTCACCAACTGGGCGACATCCTCTGGTCGACCTGCCCGGCCCAAGGGAATCTGGACCAGAAAAGCCTCCTTGACCTTGTCGGAGAGCTTGGCCGTCATTTCAGTTTCTATAAAGCCGGGAGCCACGGCGTTGACTGTAACATTCCTGGTTGCCACCTCCCGGGCCACGGATTTGGTAAACCCCATAATACCTGCCTTGGAGGCGGCGTAGTTCGCCTGCCCCGCATTACCCATGGCCCCCACCACCGAGGCGATGTTGACCACCCGACCATAGCGTTGTTTGGTCATGAAGCGCACGGCCGCTTGGGTACAGTTGAAAACAGATTTGAGATTCACTGCCAAGACGGCATCCCAATCAACCTCTTTCATCCGCATCAGCAACGTGTCCCTGGTGATGCCGGCATTGTTGACCAGGATGTCAATCCTACCATGTCGCTCCACTATTCCCTCTATGAACTCCTGCACAGCCTGATAATTTGAGACGTCCAGACGCACCCCCTCGATCTTACAACCTTTTTCACCGGCCATCTTGATGGTCTCATCAGCTGCCGTATCCTCGGGAGGATCGAAATGATTAAAAACCACTGTCAAATTCGGTTCAGCAAGTGCCATGATAATCGCCCTACCGATTCCTCGAGAACCACCGGTAACCACCGCAACCTTCTTGCTGTTTTCAACCATAACTTTCCCCCCCATCTTTGCAGTTCCATGTTCCAAGTCTCAAGTTCCAAGTTGGGAGAGGGACATCAAACCTCGAACTTGGAACTTGGAACTCATTAGCCCCGCTGCTCTTTTATTTTCTTTACCAGTGCCGGCACAAATTCAAAGAGATCCGCCACGACCCCATAATTTACCACGTCAAAAATAGGTGCACTCGGGTCCTTATTAACCGCCACAATGATCTCAGAGCCCTGCATGCCGACCACATGCTGAATTGCTCCCGAGACACCACAAGCCATGTAGAGCTTGGGAGATACCGTCTTGCCAGTCTGGCCCACCTGATGGCTGTGAGGCAACCAGCCCTCATCCACCACACTGCGGGTAGCGCCGACTGCACCATTAAGGAGGAGAGCTACCTCCTCGATTATTTTAAAATTTACCGCCTTCTGCAGGCCCCGGCCCCCGGTGATAATCACATCAGCCTCAGTTATCCGCACTGTATCCTGGTCTTGGGTAACCGTCTCTAAGACCTTCACCCTTGAGTTAAGAGCATCTGGGCTGGGAGCAAAGGGTTCCACCACCCCTTGACGCTCTTTGTCGAAGTCAACTTTCTTCATTACCCTGGGTCGGACCGTTGCCATCTGCGGGCGACGTCGCGGACACAGAATAGTGGCCATAACATTTCCCCCAAAAGCCGGGCGGGTCTGATAAAGGAGACCATCGTCACCAATATCAAGTCCGGTGCAGTCAGCGGTCAAGCCGGTTTCCACTGCAACCGCTACCCTGGGAATAAAAGAA
>JARRNM010000147.1:2451-16580 GCA_037384945.1 Deltaproteobacteria bacterium | reverse complement strand
CTGCGATATCCTCCGCACTGAGGCTTCCCATGAAAACCTTGGTCTCAACCCACTCACTCTCAATCACTTCTTTACTTTGGTGCATAAGACAAACCCCCGTAATGACGCGATGGCTCTGCCCACTTAATCGGGAGAGCATGGAAGAGGCCTCGGCAAAGTCCACGGGTTTTCCCAAAATTTCCTCGCCAAGTACGACAATGGTATCTGCCGCCAGAACCCAGTTATGGGGGCGGCGATTGGCCACCTCTTTGGCCTTGGACTCAGCAAAATAAGTGGCGTGCACGAGTGGCTTCATGCCACTTTGGTTGGTCTCCTGAAGTCTGCTGGGAACGACGACAAAAGAGATACCGAGCTGTCTCAGCAGTTCTCGACGTCGCGGCGAAGCCGATGCCAAAATAAAGTCCGGATTTCTTGTATTTTTGCTCATCCCAATCTTTTCGGTGGCCATGTAATTAATTAGTGTCCATGGGGAGACTTGTTTTTCGGTTGTCATTCTGAGGAGTCCCGCCGGGGCGGGACGACGAAGAATCTCGAGATCCTTCGTCCCGCCTGGACGGGACTCAGGATGACATTGCGTTTCTTCGCGGAGCCTGCCCTGAGCGACTCGACCTGAGTTCGTCGACAAGTCTCGCCGAAGGGCTCAGAATGACAATGTTGAGTTTATGGATGGACACTAATTAAAGATTTCTACCACAAAGAACACAAAGATCACAAAGGAGGATCATGGGAGACTCAGTGTTGCAGCGTGGTCGGTTGGAGGGAGTGTCCGTCGTGTCCTTAATCACATTGAACTCCCATGTGTCACTAGACGTTCAGTTCAGACTGAAAAAGATATATTTTATTCCTTGGGTGCCTTGTGACCTTTGTGGTTAAACTCCTAGTTACCGCTGATCGGTTCATCTGGAGTCGGTAGCTTAAAAAGTCGGCGAGCATTTGCGCTGGTTTGTCTGGCCACTTCCTCCACGGGGAGTTTCCTCAGGGATGCTATTTTTTCTGCGGTATGAACTACAAAAGCGGGTTCGTTCCTTTTACCGCGGTTGGGTACGGGGGACAGATAAGGGGCGTCGGTCTCAAGGAGTAACCGGTCAAGGGGACAGTTTTGGGCCAGTTCCTGCAGGGTTTGTGATTTTTTGAAGGTAACAGGTCCTGCAATGGAGAGATACAAGCCGAGATCTAAACATTTTTTGGCAAAGGACCAGTCGCCGGAAAAGCAATGCATGGTTCCGCCCATTTTCCAGACCTTATTTCTCTGCAAGATCTGGAAGATTTCCTGGTGAGCCTCGCGATCATGAATGACGACGGGCAATCCAAGCTGATGGGCCAAAGCAAGCTGCTCCTCCAGGCAAGCGACTTGCACGGATTGAGCTTGATAATTACGGAAGAAATCAAGGCCAATCTCGCCGTAGGCCACAACTTGCGATTTTCTTCCCAGGATCAGCAACTCCTGGATGTCTTCAGGAGAAAGAATCTTGGCATTATGAGGATGGATTCCAACTGTGGCGAAGATCTCTCCTTTGTCCCCAGCCAGAGCAATTGCTCGCCTGGATGAGGGAAGATCGATTCCTATAGAGAAAAAAGGGTGTCAACTTCCGCTCGTTTTTCCTGGCGTGTCCTCCACCTGGCCTCAATGTTTCGTCAAGGCTGGCGGGCGCGGATTTCGGATTGCGGATTTCAGATTGAAGTAACCACTTTTCTCAACCTAACAAAAAATCTGCAATCCGACATGTGCAACAGTTTGCCGTTTCCTCTATCATGTTGTTAAGATAACGGAAGACAAAAAGGGGGAGGGTGCATGGAATCTTTTTGGATTCTGGGAGCAGGACATTTTGGCTCTTTGGCTGCCAAGCGCATCTTGCGGCGAAAAAGGAAATGCAGCTTGCTAGTGGTGGATCACTGTGAAGATGCACTGGATGGCCTGAGGGATAAACCTTTGAAGATCATAAAACAGGACGCTGTCAACTTTCTTTCATCCCATAGTGGAAAGGGGAATGAGTGGATCATCCCGGCAGTTCCCCAACATGTGGCATTCTCCTGGCTCTGCCAACAGTTGAACAAAGAGGGGAAAGTTACACCACTGGCCGCGCCTAAAATCCTCGACGAGCAAATACCCAACCCAATGAGGGGCAAAGGAGGGGTCCTTTATACGAGTTTTGCCACCTTTCGCTGTCCCGACGACTGTGATGAGCCTGAAGGTATGTGCAGGGTCACCCGAAAAGGCCGTGAAGCTAATTTGTATGAGCTTATCCAACGAATAGAACTCCCTGACTATAAGACCCTGGTGGTTCGCAGCTATCAACTGACGCCAGGTGTTGGCGGCTATCAATTGTCAACTCTTTGGCGGCTTCTCCAAGAGGTGAAATCCTTTGACAAGAAGATCCTAGTTGCTACCGCCTGCCGCTGCCACGGGGTGATTAACGCACTGCGCTTCAAAGCCAGTGCCTAAGTAGGAACTTCACACTAGGCAATGCACTGGGAAACAACGAAACAAGCGAGACGGGCGAGACGTGCAACATCAGAATCATAAAATACTTCTTATTGCCGATTTCCCGTCTCGCCCGACATCCCGTCTCGTAAGGCAAAGCTCATGGAGATTTGCCTTATTCATTGACCTGTTTGGTGGATGTCGCTATAATCCTGAAATATCAAGCAATTAAAACCACAGAGTACACAGAGACCACAGAGAAATTGACTAAAATTGTAATCTCAAGCACTTAAAGATTTGGAATTTCTCTCTGTGATCTTTGTGCTCTCTGTGGTTCAATACCCTCATTGGCAAAGTGAGGGGGTGGGGATCATAGGAGAACAAATGAGTGAATCCGGTCAAGCCGTGTTGGAAGCCGTATTTGGCAGAAGAAGCATTAGGCAGTATACCGATGAACCGGTAGAGCCGCATGAGGTGCAAACCATTCTGGAGGCCGGTCGCTGGGCTCCTTCTGGACTCAATAACCAGCCGTGGCGTTTCGCTGTTGTTAGAGATGCTAAAGTCAAAAATGAAGTTGCGAACCATACTCGTTACCGGGAGATCATCCGCAATGCCCCAGTGATCATTGCAGTATTTATCGATAATGACGCTAGCTATGATCGAACCAAGGACTGTCAGGGGATAGGCGCCTGCTTGCAAAATATGTGGCTGGCCGCGCATGCTTTGGGCCTAGGAGGCGTCTGGCTAGGCGAAATTTTGAAGAACAAAGAGAGGGTGGGGGAGATCCTAGAGGCTCCTAAGCCTTACGAATTAATGGCGGTTCTAGCTATTGGGCACCCTAAACATCGGCAGCAGAAGTCCGACCGCAAATCTCTTTCAGATCTGGTGTTTAAGGAAGTATGATTGAGCAAAGGATAAAATTAGTAGGCAGGGTTACAATGGGGGTCACTCCAGGGGAGTAAACAGGGGGAGTTATGAAGATTGCCAGTGGTATTGCAAGTAGAAAGGGTTTACTAGTCTGTTTGGTTGCGCTTCTTCTTGGCCTCGGCTGTGCGAGCCTTCAGAAATCTGAGGATACCTCCAAGGAGACAGAGGGAAAGAAAAGTGAGATTAAAGGTCCAGCTCCTGTCTACTATGACTTTCCTGACATTTTAATTCCCGCAGAACTCTCCCTTGATAGGAAGAATTCCTTTGTTTACAGTACGTCCTCTTTTTCAGCCGGTGTCCTGGTGTTCGAGGGGTATGTCCAGGGTGAGTCACTGGTAAATTTTTTTACCACTAATATGCCCAAGGACGGCTGGACTCTGAAGTCCAGCTTTCGCTATCGTCGAGTAATCCTGAACTTCGAAAAGGATCAGCGTAGCTGTCTGATAAGTGTGGCCGAGTACCCCTTGAAAACCGGAGTTGAAATCTGGGTAGCACCCCAGGTAAGTGCAGGCATGCCTTGATGGAAGCGGTCAGCGGTCAGCTCACAGCTTGCAGTTATGACGGGTCTCCGATTTAAAACACCATATTGGTGTGCAGTTTCTAATTGGGTAGCTAAACATTTAATTCGCTATTTTGCTGACGGCTGCCAGCTGCGAGTTGCCAGCTAAAAAATGAGGTACCCATGACAACTTTGAAAAACCGGAAGATTCTCCTGGGAGTAACTGGAGGGATCGCAGCCTACAAAGCCTTGGAGTTAACCAGGCTATTGACTCTGGCGAAGGCGCAAGTGCGGGTAATCATGACCCAGAGCGCTATGGAGTTTGTGCAACCTTTGTCATTCCAGGTACTCTCCGGGCAGCCTGTGTGCACTCATCTTTTCGATTTAGATACGGAATCACGAATCGGTCATATACAAGTTGCCACCGAGGCTGAAGTGGCTGTCATTGCTCCTGCCACAGCCAACATAATTGGCAAACTGGCACACGGGATTGCCGATGATTACTTGACCACGGCCCTGCTGGCTTGCACCGCTCCCAAGATTATTTGTCCAGCCATGAATGTGAATATGTATGAAAGTCAGGTTGTTCAGGAAAATCTCGCCAAACTCAGGGGTTGGGGGTTCCATCAGGTGGGTCCCGAAAGCGGTGACCTTGCCTGTGGGGTTCAGGGACTGGGTAGATTGGCGCCCGTAGATGAAATTTTGGAACGCATAGGGCAAGTGTCAACAAGGCAATCCCTTCAGGGGAAAAAAGTTTTAGTGACCGCCGGCCCCACCAGAGAATTTGTGGATCCAGTAAGACATTTGACCAACCCCTCATCGGGAAAGATGGGGTACGCTCTGGCGAGGGCAGCGAAGTGGAGGGGGGCTGAGGTCACTCTGGTTAGCGGGCCGTCTTCTCTGACTCCACCCCAAGGAGTTTCGCTGATCCGGGTAACTACCGCCCAGGAGATGTACGCGGCTGTGACTGAGCGATTCAGCCAGATGGATGCGGTGGTAATGGCGGCGGCAGTCTCTGACTACAGGCCAATGAAAAGGGCAGAGGAGAAAATAAAAAAGGTAAAAGCCAGCGAATCTCTGGAGTTGGAAAAAACCGAGGATATCCTGCTGAGTCTCGGAGAGCTTAAACAGGGGCAAATTCTCGTGGGATTTGCCGCGGAGACCGAAGACCTGCTGGAAAATGCAAAGGTAAAGCTCCGCCACAAGAATTTGGATTTCATTGTTGCAAATGATCTCACCGCAGCTAATGCCGGGTTTGGCAGTGATACCAATGAAGTTACCATTTTGTGGCCGGGAGGCCAGGTGGAAAGCCTACCATCGAAGAGCAAAGAAGTGATCGCCATGGAGATATGGGATCGAGTGGAGCGTCTGGGGCAAAGGTAACAACCAGTCAAGTCTCAGGGACGTGGTAAATCTGTCATAAAACAGGAGTTAAGAGGCTGGCCGACAACGTCATTTTGAGGTGTAAGCCGAAGAATCTCGAAGGTGTAGGTACGTGAGAAGATGAGATTCTTCGCGGAGTTTATCCTGAGCCTCCCGAAGGGCTCAGAATGACAGTAGCGGGCCTTGGATGGGTTGTCTGACAGCCCCATAAAGGGGCTATCTATATCTAGAGGATAAGGAGAGCATGCCTTTTACCCACCACAGGGGAGAAACCCATGATGACAAAGAGGTGCTGAGCTCGACTCGTCGGGACCTCGCTCAACTGGCAGCTTCTCTTCGCCAGCATCTCAGCTACCAGGCCATGGTTGGTCTGGAATGGTTGCCGTCAGAGTTGTTACCTATCACCCAGGCTCACCGGGAGACCATAGACGAGATAAGGGTCGATTTGGGAGACTGTATTCGCTGCAGACTTCACTCAGATCGAACCCATATCGTTTTTGGCGAAGGAAATCCTTCGGCGCAAATAGTGCTGGTTGGAGAAGGACCAGGTCGGGAAGAGGACCGCTTGGGTCGACCTTTTGTGGGCCCAGCCGGCAAACTACTCGACCAGATGATTTCAGCAATGGGGTGCAGGCGCCAAGGGGTATACATTTGCAACGTGATCAAATGCAGACCACCGAGGAACAGAGACCCTCTGCCAGATGAAATCGAATCGTGCGGTCCGTTCCTTCGATCCTCGGAGCAACCGATATCCAGACTAAGGAACCACATTTATCAGTTTGAGGGTATTCCGGTGGTGCCCACTTACCACCCTGCGTATCTTCTCCGCAATCCTCTCCAGAAGCGCCAGGCCTGGAAAGATGTCCAGTTGCTCCTGTCTCTCCTGCGACCGGGGGGATAGCTGAGGTGCCGGGCTAGGCGGTTTTGCAGCCTGTCTAAGGGGTAAGGAAAAAAACCAATTTTGGCATAAGAGACACGGAAAGGAAATGAAGATGCGGCTCGCTGCAAAATCATCTGAACCTTCCAGATTTAGAAGAGGTTTTACTTTCCTGGTTGGGTTGTTTTTTGTTTTACTGGTAACCTGCGGAGTTTCCCTCTCAGCGGCGAGTGGCAAACAGATAAAGGTTATTAGTATCGACGAGAGTATAAACCCGGGTACTGCAGCCTTTCTGGCGAGAGGGACGCAGGAAGCAGAACAAGACGAGGCAGTGCTCCTGGTGGTCCAATTGGACACCCCTGGTGGTTTGGTATCCTCCATGAGAACCATGGTGAAGACCATCATGAACGCCTCTGTTCCGGTGGTGGTTTATGTCTCACCCAGTGGCGCCCAGGCGGCATCTGCAGGTGTGTTTGTGGTAATGGCTGCCGATGTCGCTGCCATGGCGCCAGGTACCAACATTGGCGCCGCTCATCCGGTCGTGGCCGGTGGCAAGGAGATGGATGAAACCATGAACACAAAGGTGGTTAATGATCTGGTGGCTTTCATCAAGTCCATTGCCAACAAGAGGGGCCGCAATGCTGATTGGGCCGAGGAGGCGGTGAGAAAAAGCGTATCGATTACTGCCGAAGAGGCCCTCAAGCTGCATGTAGTCGATCTGGTCGCCAGAGACATGAACGATTTATTGGAAAAACTGGAAGGCTGGCCGGTGCAGACCAGAGATGGAGAAAAAAAGCTGGCCCTCAAGGGGGCTTCCATCGAAAGAATACAAGAAAATCTGCGCGATAAAATTCTCAAAACCGTCAGCAACCCAAATATTGCCTACATACTAATGCTCATCGGTTTGGCAGGCCTTTATTTCGAGCTCTCCCATCCCGGCGCCATCTTCCCTGGGGTTATCGGTGGGATCTCCTTGATTCTTGCCTTTTATGCTTTCCAGACTCTCTCGGTGAACTATGCCGGCTTGCTGTTGATCCTTCTGGGAGCCATTCTCTTTCTTCTGGAAATCAAGGTAACCAGCTACGGTTTGCTCAGTATAGGTGGTGTTATCTGCCTTACCCTCGGTTCCATCATGCTCTTCAACACCGGCAATAGTGATTTGCAGGTTTCCTGGAGCGTGTTGATTCCAGCAGTGCTTGTCATCTCAAGCTTCTTCATCGCCGTGGCCCTTCTGGCTGTCCGCGCCCACATAGCCAGACCGCGCACTGGATATGAGGCGTTGATCGGCGAAATAGCGGTAGCCAAAGAGTCTTTGGCCCCAGAGGGCAAGGTTTTTGTCCACGGCGAACTGTGGAACGCCACCTCCGAGGACATTGTGCCTGCTGGTGCCAGGGTTGAGGTAATCGGGGTTGAAAATTTGTTGTTGAAAGTGAGAAAAATAGGTGATAATAAATAATGATTTGATCTCTTGATGCAGGAATTTGCAGCTTTTTTGCTGCCTTGGCAGGAGGACTCTATGTCTTACTCGCTTATATTTTTGCTGGTACTCGCGGTTCTTTTTTTGGCCAGTGCAATTAGGATCCTAAACGAGTACGAAAGGGGAGTTATATTCCGTTTGGGCCGGGTAATGGGCAGAGCCAAAGGCCCGGGACTTATTATCCTCATACCGGTAGTAGACAAGCTGGTGAAAATAAGTTTGAGGCTGGTGGCCATGGACGTGCCGCCGCAGGACGTAATTACCCGAGATAACGTGTCTGTGAAGGTAAATGCAGTCATCTATTTCCGGGTTATGGATTCCATTAAGGCGGTAATAGAGGTTGAAAATTATCTCTACGCTACTTCTCAGTTAGCCCAGACGACCCTACGGAGCGTCTGTGGTGGGGCGGAGCTTGATGAACTGCTATCTGACCGGGAGAAAATTAACACCCAACTGCAAGAGATTTTGGACAAGCACACAGATCCCTGGGGCGTTAAAGTCACCACCGTGGAAGTCAAACACATCGATCTGCCCCAAGACATGCAGCGTGCCATGGCGAGACAGGCGGAGGCGGAGCGGGAAAGACGCGCCAAGGTTATAAATGCCGAGGGTGAGCACCAGGCGGCAAACCGCTTGGCCCAAGCAGCAGAGATAATCGCTGAACATCCCATGGCCTTACAGTTGCGATACCTCCAGACACTGAGGGAGGTTGCGGCGGAAAACAATTCCACCACCCTCTTCCCCATCCCAATCGACTTGTTCAAACCATTTATTCAGTTAAAGGAAGTCTTTGAGAAGAGTAAAAAAGATGACTCTGACAAGTAAGGTGATTGGTGCGAAACACCCGATTGTCGTTAAGCGACTGGTATTAGACGGAGGAGGGGAAGGAAATGGCTAAAAAAGAGAGAAAGGAAAAAAAGGAAAAACCCCTAGATCGAATGACTGCCAAGGAACTGCGAGAGATGGCCCTTGGCATTGATGGCATCGTCGGCGTTCATGCCATGAATAAGAGTGAGCTCGTCGCCGCCATAAAGGAGGCACGAGGAATTCAAGACGAGAAAAAGCGTGTCAAGAGTATCGACGTTCGCAGCATCAAGAAGAAAATAAGAGAACTCCGGAGCCAGAAAGAGACAATGAGGGAGGCGGGAGAATATGGTAAAGTGCAGATGCTAAGAAGGAGAATTAGCAGGCTGAAAAAGAAAACCCGCCGGGCCAGCAAGGCAGCATAGTTGCACTGAATCCGAAATCCGAATATCGATCCGCCGGAGGCGGACTAAACAAATTGAAGCCGGATGTGAGATGTGCGATCTGAGATGTGGGAAAATAAATTCCAAGAAAAATGTTGAATCTCACATCCCATAACACACATCCCACATCTGTTCTGAGGTTGTGAGGTCGACATGGATCGGCAGCAAGCCCTTGATTTAGTCGAAAGCCGCCTGAGGGCCGACAATTTGAGAAAACACTGCCTTGCCACTGAGGCAGTAATGCGGGCTTTGGCGGAGCAGTTGGATGAACCCGTTGACTTGTGGGGCATTGCAGGGCTTTTGCACGACTTGGACTATGAGGAGACAGCTGACAATCCTTCCGAGCACGGGTTAAAGACGGCTAATATACTGGCCGAAAGCAACTTGCCAACTGAGGTGATTAAAGCCATCAAAGCGCACAATGCTGAGGTCTTGGGTCTGGAAAGAAAGTCCAAGCTCGATTTCGCCCTCACCTGTGCCGAATCAATTACCGGCCTGGTTATTGCCACGGCGCTCGTCTATCCAGATAAACGTCTGAAGAGTGTTAAACCCAAATCCATCTTGAAACGGATGAAACAAAAAGATTTTGCCAGGCGGGTCAATCGAGAGCAAATAAGGTTATGTGAGGAAATCGGGGTGCCCATGGCGGAATTTGCCGAGCTCAGCCTGAGGGCGATGCAGGGGATCAGCGACCAACTCGGTCTGTAGTTTTGCTGTCATGTTAAGGGAATAATATCTATTCTCTGCCAACATAACCGGGTAGAATCTCAGCGCAAAGGACCCAAGGTTCAAACAGGGATTCGCAAACAGCAATAAATACTTAATGTATTTTGTGATCTTTGTGATGAAAACAGTCTATTTTTCAAGATGTTGTGAATATTTTACTTTTGGGTCTCCTTTCCGCTCCCCCTCGCAAGCCTAGCTACCAGTCGGAACAGGGCCCAGAGAAAGGAATTCAACCAGAGAGAATGAACCCATCGAAAGACAAACGGATTGTTGCGGCGGTTACTGGGGTTTATAGATACCTAAGGAGCCAGGAAGAACAACAATTGGCTATGGCAGCTATTAGCAGGCCAGTCTCTGCGCTGGCTCAGAGCGCGGTAAGCCTGTGGTCCGCCTCGGGCAGGCAGGCTGTGATGGATATGCGCAGGCTGCTTCAGCTGCGTATGATGCACTAGTTGCTTACAGCCTGGGACAACTGGCACTTTCACTCATTCTGCTAGTTGTCTTTCCTTTTGTTCCATTTGACTCATCTCGCAAGATCCTTTAGGAACACGAGCCTTCGGCTCAGGGTTGTAGAAAACAGGTGGAGAGACTAAGAGGAGAGGATTATGGCAGATAAACACGGGAAACTTACGGCTGGCTTGGTGGAAGAGGAAGTAAAAGTATCCAATCCGGTCAAGATTCAAGATTTGACCTTTCGTGATGCGCACCAATCAATCTTTGCAACCCGGGGGCGCACAGAAGACATGATACCCATAGCGGAAGAAATGGATAAGGTGGGTTTTTGGGCTTTGGGTGTGTGGGGTGGTGCAACCTTCGACACCATGCATCGCTTCCTCGGGGAGGATCCCTGGGAAAGACCGCGAACATTGAAGAAGTACGTCAAGAAAACTCCACTGCAAATGTTGCTTCGCGGGCAAAATCTAGTCGGTTACCGCAACTACGCCGACGATGTGGCCAAGATATTCGTGGAGCGAGCAGCTGAGAACGGTATCGATGTTTTTCGGGTTTTTGATGCGGTGAATGATTTGCGCAATTTTTCGACTGTTGTGCCAGTAATAAAAAAGATGGGAAAACACTTTCAGGGAGCCATCTGTTATTCCCTCACAGAGCCCCGCATGGGCGGACCGGTGTACAACATCGATTACTATATCAACAAGGCCAAACAGCTGGAGGATATGGGGGCAGACACTGTATGTATCAAGGACATGGCAGGTCTTATCTCTCCTTATGATGCCTATATGCTGGTAAAGGCCCTGAAGGAACAGGTGAAGGTGCCGATTCACCTCCACAGCCACTTCACCTCCGGCCAATCGTGCATGGCCCTGTTGAAGGCCATAGAAGCCGGAGTGGACATAGTTGACACCGTGTTGTCGCCTTGGGCCTACCGGACCTCTCACCCAGCAGTTGAACCTCTGGTAATGACGCTAAAGGGAACAAACAGGGATACGGGTTTTGAGATTAAACAGTTGGCAGCGCTCTCTGAACATATAGAAAGGGTGTCTCCCAAATACAGGCATCTCTTGGATGACACCAAGCTTTCAGTCATAGATATTAATGTACTCCTCCACCAGACTCCGGGTGGCATGCTCTCCAACTTGGTAAACCAGCTCAGGGACATGGATGCCTTGGATCGCATTGACGAGGTTTTTGCTGAACTCCCCCGTGTGCGAAAAGAGCTGGGACAGGTGCCCCTGGTGACTCCCACCAGTCAGATTGTCGGAATTCAGACGGTTAACAATGTTCTCTTTGACACAGAAGACGAACGCTACAAAATGATCACCGCGCAGGTGAAAGATCTCTGTTATGGCCTCTACGGAGAGACACCCGTGCCCATTGATCCAGAGGTTCGTAAGAAGGCCCTTAAGGGTTACGATCGCGGGGAAAAGCCCATCAAGGTCAGACCAGCCGACGTACTCGAACCAGAGTTGGACAAAGCCAAGGCGTTGGCGGGTGATCTGGCTAAAGACATTGACGATCTGCTCATTGTTGCACTTTATCCCACCACAGGTGTGCGATTCTTGAAGTGGAAATATGGGCTGGAGGAAGTCCCTGCTGAGGTCAAACCTAAGACTCTGGAAGAGGTAAAGGAACTTAATCGCTTGGTGACTCTGGCCAAAGCCGGCAAGCTGGTTGAAAAGGTGGAAAAGCCCGTACCGGAAAAGGGCCCTGGGGTCCGAACCTTCAACGTATTTGTGGACGGAGACTATTTTGAAGTAGAAGTGGATGAAGTGGGTGGTGTACCGGTGGTGACCTCGGTGGCGCCCATGATGCCACAAGCAGCGGCCGCACCGGCGGTTGCTCCTGCACCTCCAGCGGTTGCGGCAGCGCCAGCACCGGCCAGGCCGGCACCTAAACCTGCTGTTGAGGGTACTTCCATCGAGGCGCCCATGCCCGGCATGGTAATTCGCTATGAAGTCAATGAGGGGGACGCGGTGAATGAGGGGGATGTGGTACTCATCCTGGAAGCTATGAAGATGGAGAATTCCATTACTGCCCCCGTTTCCGGTACGGTGCTGTCCATACCCTTCAAGAGTGGTGATTCAGTTCAGAAAGGCAATACCTTGGCAGTGATTGGCTAAAATCTGCTCTTGCCATCAGAGGGGCGGCTCCAAGAGTTTGTGGGTCCGCCCCTTTGTCAATTCAAGTCAAAGGGGAATTAACCACAGAGATCACGGAGATCACAGAGAAAAGGGCGCCTTAAGTAGATGATAGGGGGCAATACTCTGCAGCAAGCTTAAAACGAGACCAGTCTCCGCTCTTGTAATTACCCATGGGAGTGAAAATCCGCCAACAGAGAAAAATATAAAGATCCTCTGTGCTCTCTGCGTTCTCTGTGGTTCAGTTTTTTGCTCACATTAAAGATGATTTTGAGGGAGGATAATATGACGGTGGCGCCGCTGTTTGAGACCAACTTCCCTGGTCTCACTTTGCGTGGAAGGGGAAAGGTGCGTGACATTTATGACCTGGGGGATAAGTTGCTCATAGTTGCCACTGACAGAATCTCTGCCTATGATGTAGTGATGCCCACACCAATTCCTGACAAAGGTAGAGTGCTGACTAAAATATCTGCTTTCTGGTTCAGGGCGTTGGCCGACGTGGTGGACAATCACCTGATAACTGTTGAGGTTGATGAGTTTCCCGAGCAATGCCTACCTTATGCAGGGGAATTGGCAGGTCGCAGCATGCTGATGACCAAAGCTGAGCCCCTGCCGGTGGAGTGTATTGTTCGCGGGTATCTTAGTGGCTCCGGATGGAAGGACTATGAGAGACAAGGATCAGTGTGTGGCATAAGGCTCCCAGCGGGACTTTTGGAGTCCTCTGGCCTAGAATCGCCCATATTTACCCCGTCGACAAAGGCTGAAAGGGGTCTCCATGATGAGAATATCGATTTTGCCACCCTGGGTGAAAAGGTGGGAACTAACTTGGCAGGAAAGCTTCGTGAACTCAGCATAGCCTTATACGAGAAAGGGGCGGCCATTGCTGGCCAGAGAGGTATAATTATCGCCGATACGAAGTTTGAGTTCGGCACAGTAGGTGGTCACCTTGCTCTGATAGATGAAGTCCTTACCCCAGATTCCTCCAGATTCTGGCCGGCGGACAAGTATGAGCCGGGTCGGAGCCAAGAAAGCTTCGACAAGCAATACTTGCGCGATTATCTTGACCAGAGCGGCTGGAATCACAAGCCCCCGGCCCCTCCGCTTCCCGACGAGGTAGTGCAAAACACAAGGACCCGCTACTTGGAGGCCCTGGACCGTCTTACCCAAGCCTAGGAGCGAGATTGTGGTAGAAATGGAATCTTGTTCCATCCAGCTCGACGGCATAGATTGGAATGACACCTCTTGCCAGATCACTTATGGTCCTCTTCCCCCTAAACTCCTGCTTTCCATCCAAACCGTTGGTTTGATTGAGCCACCCCTGGTTCAGGGCAAAAAGAATGGCCTGTTCAGGATCGTTTGCGGAGGCCGTAGATTGGCTGCCTGCAAGAAATTCGGTTTGGACTCGGTAGCCTGTCGATTGTTGCCCACCTCTACAGATCGTCAAAGATGCCTTAGGCTGGCAATCTATGACAATGTGGCTCAAAGGACCCTTAATCCGGTGGAGAAGTCTTTGGTTCTTACTAAGATGGCAGATTATTTGAAAGAACCGCAACTAATCAATGAATTCATGCCTCTGTTGGATTTGGAACCGAGCCTTAAGCTCTTCAACCGTTACTTAGGATTGCTTGATCTGGAAAAGGTGATCCTGGATTACCTGGCTCTGGGCAGACTCAATGAGCGTATTGCTTTTGCCCTGGCAAAGGAGAACCAAGGAGCCCGGCTCGCTTACTTGCGTTTATTTGAAGAGCTTCCTTTCAGTGTGAGTGTGCAGGAGGAACTACTTGCAGCAGTCGAGCAGATTGCCCGCAAAGAGAATCTCACCCCGGAGCAACTTTTGAGTAGTGGGGAAGTTGGCGCACTGAGGAAGACTGCCAAAAGGCCGGCACGACAGCGCGCTCAACAGATTAGAAAGCATCTGCAGGACCGATGCAATCCTCGCCTCACCGCCCGCAGAGAGAGATTTGCCAGGGAGGT
>JARRNM010000147.1:0-2401 GCA_037384945.1 Deltaproteobacteria bacterium | reverse complement strand
TTTCGAGGGGCCCAAGTGGATCTTGGAATGCACCTTTGAGCGGGCCGACGAGTTGGCAAGGCGGCTGCGGCACGTGGCCCAACTGGCTGATCTTACCGATCTGCAAAGTATAATGGAAAGTAAGAGTGACTTACTATCCCGAGAAGGTGGTAATTGAAAAGGAGGTTGCTGGGAGCCCCCTGGTTCAAGGTATCTTGGCAGGTCTGCCTGGAATTCCGGTACAATGGGTGGATCAGCTCGGCGACGAGAGAAAAAGCGCAGCAGCGAAAGCCCTGGAAATAGTAAAATTCAAGGGACGATTTGTAAAAACCTGCCCGGGAACCCGCTTCTACAACTGCTGCGGCTACCAGATACTAAATTTTGGCAACCAATGTTCTCTCGGGTGTTCCTACTGCGTTCTCCAGGCCTATTTCCCCAATCCCAACTTGAGATTATTCGCCAATCTCGACGACTTGATGGAGCAGCTAGAGAATCATCTGAGGACCTCCCCCAGGCTGGTGCACCGTATCGGAACAGGGGAGTTCACTGATAGTTTGCTCCTGGATCACCTGACCCATTTGAGCGAGATCCTGGTGCCCTTTTTCGCCAAACAAGCCAATGCGATTCTCGAGCTGAAAACCAAGACCTCTCAGATAGACTTACTTGAAAAACTGGATCACGGAGGGCGGACTATTGTTGCCTGGTCGCTCAATCCACCTGAGGTGATTGCCCGGGAGGAAGGGACGGCCTCTTCTCTGGAAGAGAGGCTCGCAGCGGCTCGCCGGTGCCAGGAATGGGGCTATCGGTTGGCTTTCCACTTTGATCCCCTTCTGGCTTACCCTAGGTGGAGGGAGGGTTATGCCGAGGTTGTGGCTCGTCTCTTTTCAATGGTAGATCCAAGTCTTATAGCTTGGATCAGCCTAGGCAGCCTCCGGTTTATGCCCTCCCTTAAAGCCATAATCCGACGGCGCCATCTCCTCACCACCATTCTGGACGAGGAGTTTATCCGCAGAGAGAGGTGGTCTTCCTGCATTCTTGGATAGACAAGCACTAAGGATTGCGGATTGCAGATTGTAGATTGCGGATTTAACTCGTTCTCGTCGTGGAAATCGACAGAGGGACGTTGATGAAAATTGCAAATCGGAAGGTTTCAGGTTTCGGTGTTCAGGTTTCAGGCTTTTCCTTTTGTTTTTTCCTGACACCTGACACCTGACACCTCAGTTTTTGAGTATTGGTACTTGAGGTCTGGAATTTTAGATTTAGGATTACTGGCTTTTTATTGGCCTGGTTAGTTGCCTGTCAACGGATGACTAGCATTGAGACGAAGAAAAAGAACTTTTCGAATTAGAAATTACGCCCATGCAACCTTCATCAATCGCCTTATCCACAAGGTTTTGGTGCCCCTTGTGCGTCTATGGTTTAGCACCTGCCGGGTCACAATGTTGAATGAGAGGATCTACCACGAGTACTTCCTTTCCGACATGCCTATCGTTGGAGGTACCTGGCATCGGGGTTCCATCTACTTTCTTTATTTCTTCGGAGATTTTCATCCCATGATTATGATCAGCGAAAGCAAGGATGGAGAAATGCTAGCCCAGTATGCCACCGGCTTTGGTGTTGTTCCGGCCCGGGGCTCTTCGCACAAAGGCGGGCATGATGCTTTGCAACAAATGAAAAGTTACATATTGAGGGGAGGCAAGGCATGCGCCACTGTCCTGGACGGTCCTCGGGGGCCAGCCTATGTGGCAAAGAAAGGTATGGTCCACCTGGCCAAGCTTACCGGGGCGCCACTGATTCCCCTTATCTGGTCAGCCAACCGCGTCATTACCATAAGAGACAGTTGGGATAAAACCATGCTTCCTCTACCCTGGAGCAGGGTCTGCCTAGCCTTTGGTGAGCCTATCAGTATTCCCGCAGACTGATGGCAGAGGTGGATCGCCGTTGCGGTTACCGACGTGGGTAAATTAGCAGGTTTCAGTGTTCAGGTTTCAGCTTCTGTTTTCTTTTTTCCTCACACCTGCAACCCGAAACCTGACACCTCGTACCTGGATTAAATATGTCCAAGCGTTTGATACTCACAATCTGTTTAGTTTTAATAACCTGCACCCTCTCATCCTTAACGGTTTATGGGGCTGAGCGACGTGGCCAGGTGCGCTGGGTGGCTGACGGTGACACAATTGTCCTCACGGACGGTGAACGGGTGCGCTACGCGGATATCAACACCCCTGAAGTAGCTCACCATGGTGAACCCGGGGAGCCTTACGGCGACGAGGCCCGAGCATTTAACCGGAAATTGGTTCAGGGCCTCGATTACCAATAAAGCGGATACTTTTGATTTTAAAGTATGCGCCTATAACTCGGACGGAATTCGGTTTACCGACGAAGGACTCACCGGTTTGAGTTTTCCGTCAATTCCGCCGCC
>JARRNM010000146.1:0-16758 GCA_037384945.1 Deltaproteobacteria bacterium | reverse complement strand
AAACACTCGGTTAGAGAGTGGCACAGATTTGAGAGGGGAACATTTTGTGACAACCTTTATAGGGTGCCCCACGACGCCCTGGTGATCTTAGGGGCCTACGGACGTGGCCCGATCAAGCAGATTTGTTTCGGAAGCCAAACGGAAAGGATACGTTGCACGATTCCAAACAATTTTTTGGTTGTCGGGCCGAAATATCCTGAGAGAAGTTAGTTCACCCCGCAGATAATTCGAGCAGCATACCCTCAAGCCTGGTAACCATTTTTGGGGACAAGACAAAACTAAGAGGATCTCCCTAATTGTATTTGACATGGACTTCTGATCTGTGGTACGTGAAGGGTCCACTAGCCAAAAACAGCCTATTCAGGAGGGTGTGACTAGGGCTTCCGCTTGGGGCCACTAAACATAGCATGGAGAGTGACGTGAGAGAGCTGGCTCAATGACCGTCACGGCAACCTGGTCCAGCCACCAAGGTGCCAAAGCCAGCCCAACAGTGGGACGATGCGGCTCATCAGGAGCAAAGAAAGGCCAAATACCCCTCCGAGTTGAGGGGTTTTTTGTTCTGAGCTTGTTCGGAGGGAGATATCAATGACATTGTTGAATGTGCTAAAGGACGCTAGAAACAGCCTTGGTGAGGTAGAAAAGATTCTAGATGAAATTGTTAGACGATGGAGGGAAACTCCCCTGGACGACCGCTCTTTGGCAAGAGAGTTAGATTATCTGGTAATTCAGATTGGAAATGTGGCTGAATCGGCAAGGGATTTCAAAAGACATATGGTTGAAGCACATTAGTAGCCCGGATCTCTACCGGAGAGAGGCAATCTCTGTGACAACCACTTGCTTAATTCTGGCCGGTCAACTGGGGAATTGCGGCCCTTTGACACGGAAAAGCCTCTTGAATTTTCATAATAATCAATTATCATAAATAGTTATAAAGGAGGTGCAAAACCCGATGACCTTTAGAAAGATTAGTAAAACTGGAACTCAGAAGAAGTCATCTGCAAAGTACGGAATCCATAGTCGTAGTCTCATCCGCATCTCAAAAGAAAAACTCGAAAGCTTAAATACTCTCAGACTTTACTGCAACTTGTGCAAACGCTGGCTTCCTGCCTTAGCTTTTTACGCTCAGGTCCAGGATTCCGATAGCGAAGCCTCTGATGATGCAGCCTACCTTGCGAGATATGAAGTCAAAGCGGAGGGTTTCAAGGGGCGTGAAACGGTGGTTATCTGCGAGGACTGTGCAGCGGATGTAGGCGAAGATTAAGTTTCACCGGTCAGGTAATGGAGTAAGCAGCCTTTCGACAAGCTTTTTTCATCGGCGCCTTTTGTGGAATTGAATGTCGCCGTAATAGGCAGTGGCAGATTCGCCGGTGTTGTCAGTGTCGGTCATGATCGCCACTCCGGAAATCATGGGCGGCTCTTTTCTGAAGGTGTTGCGGTAATCCGCGTAGATGTCCCTCTCTTCGTTGATCCATCTATTCAGATTCTTTGCTCCACTTTCAACCACCATCATCATGACCCGGTCGGTATAAGAATTCGCCTTGGCCAGTCCCACCGGTGCCTTGGAAGCCCACACGTAATTGATGGCAGCCAGGGGCGGATACTCCCCGTAAAGCATGCGGGCAATCCTGTATTTGGTTTTCTCAAAAAACCCCAGCCCGTGGGGATCGTATTTGAAAGAGATATAGATGCGGGCCGGGTAGTCGTCACCTTCTTTTTGATAAATATTGGCTTTTTTCAATGTGTTGGCAGCCCTCCAGCGCCATTGGACAATGGGATATTCCTTGGGATCAATGGTAATTTTTCGTTTCAATCCTGAGGCCGAACCGTCAGCCACCGCCCTAACCACAACCTGCCCGTCCTCTTCAACCAGCCGGTAGTCGGTGTGCCGTTTGATGTCTTTGAAGTAAAAGGGTTCCCAGTGGGCTGGAAGGGAAGCGGTCGTCTTTTCCGCCGAAAAATCAGCCACCTCGATCACGGATGGAGATTCCGCCAATACAACCCGACCGATGGTGAGAAAAGCAAGCAAGACCGTGATTAGGACGGTAGGTTTGTCTTTTATTCTTCTGAATTTCATTTGGTTCTCCCATCAATCGACCAGGATTAACCTGCAGCGGCACTTGCTGATAAAACTATCCCTTGGTTGTAATCGAGGGCCGATATGTCACCGAGAAGTTTTAAATGTAAGCAGTGTGGATACTGTTGCTTGAATCTCCTTGAAGCCTATTACGGTTCTCTTCATCCCGATGATATCGAACTTTGGAGGAAAAAAGCTAGACTAGACATTCTGGCGTGGGTTGTGGTGACTCCAACCAACAACCCGTTTGATAAGTATCACGCCTGGGTTAGCCCGGTCACAGGAGCACAGGTAGAAAGATGTCCTTGGTTGCGGAAGCTACCCAATAAAAATGAGTACATTTGTCTCATTCAAGAGGTAAAGCCGAAGCATTGTAGGGAATATCCAACGTCAAGAAAGCATGCCGAGGACACAGGATGTAAAGGGTTCGAATAGAGGCAAACTATAAAGATCTCATAGTATTGATTCACAACCATTTGTGTCTTATAGTTGATACAAGGAGGACCTTGCAGATGAGCTTCAAGGGTTCTCTGAATCTTTTTGACCCTAAGGAGAATGACCATGAATAAACTACTATTTGGCTTGGCGCTGCCATTGGCTTTGGCGCTTACACTATACGGCACTGACGCCAGTGCCCACATGGGTTACGGGCCGATGGGCTACGGCTACGGCATGGGCCCCGGGATGATGGGAGGATGGTCTGGTTATTGTACGGGCCCGGGCATGATGGGTTACGGCTACGGCATGGGTCCGGGCATGATGGGCTACGGCTACGGGCCGCAATACGGCCGACCGTATGGTCCCCAGTATCGGCACCCCCAGAAACCTCTCAATGAGAACCAGGCGAAGGAAATGGTGGAGAATTATCTGCGGTCAACGGCGAATCCCAATCTGAAGCTGGGGAAAATCGAGGACAAAGGAAACGTTTTTGAGGCAAATGTCGTGACCAACAATGGTTCCCTAGTGGATAAGATCCTGGTGGATAAGGATACAGGTTGGATGCACCCAAATAGACCTTTGCTTATTGACTATTAATCCCTCAGAGTTATGCTCGCTTTAGAAATGGGAGATTGTCCTGATAGCCCAGTGGTTGGGGAGCATTGACGATATAGCGAAACTGGCTATTCTGAGATTGGCTAGGGTTCATGTCTAAGGCTGAGGTTTAGAACTATGAGCGGCTTCTGGAAAAGACTCCTTCTATCCTTGGCGATTGTAATGAGTATTTTGATTGTCGCCGCAGTGTGCTACCACTCTCTGGAAGAAATACATTACCTCAAGTCCTTTTACCCGAAACAGTTCACAGTTGAAGAAGCTTTTTATGCGAGCGGAGTAGAACTGATAAAGGTAGTGGTTATCGGCGTGCCATTTTTCCTTGTTCTGTGGGTGAGCCTCTGTCTTCTCAAAAACCTGAGTAATAAAGACAAATAACTGAACAACAAATCTGACTTTTCACTTGCCTGGGCCCACGGCGGAGCCATTGCCTCCGCCTTCTTTGTTTCACCCCGCCTTACTCCTTCGAATCTGTAGATTCCTTGAAAAACCTGTAACCTTTTTCCTAGGCTGTTCGACTTATAAGTATGAAAGGAGAGTCGAGATGAAAAACATAGGTAAGATTATAATGACAGCTCTTTTAGTAATGTTCCTGGTGGCTTGGGCGTCTCCATCAGTGGCAGGCAATGGCCACTATCGCCCTGGTCAAATGAACCACTACAAAAATGATCACAGGAACTATAGGTTTGGCAGATACCTTCACAATTATCCAAGGCATGGTCATTACCCTTACGGACATCGCTGCAAAACAGAGCCTTTCCGTCGGGGTCACTACTCAGACTTTGGGTTTTACCTCTCTCCCAACGGAAGCAGAATCCAGATAAACTTGGGCTTTTGAGGCCGGGCCAGGGGCATGGAACTTTTTTCAAGATATTTTGACTATAATAAATACAAAGAGCGCAAACTCTTTCCAAACCTCCTCCTTTCTTGAACCCCCACCGACACGATGTCGGTGGGGCTTTCTTTTGCGCCGAGCTTCAGCAGCGAAAAATAAGTTTAAATGGATCATCGAGGAGGGGGTGGGCTGGCAGGCCCACCCTTTAATTGGCGTCGAATCGTCCTGCTCCTACTCCCCACCCCCGCTTACGACGAATCCGCTGGGGCCCAATCCGGTGGAAGATGGGGTTCCGGCAATTTTGGCGAGATAGGTACCTCCAAGTTTCTTTATATGGCCGTTGACGTTGTCGAAGTAATTGTAGTGGATCTGCTCTTCATCTATGATGCCCTTGAAAATTTCCATGGTCACACTGTCGCCGTTGTCCCGGCATATCAGAAGAAATTGGTTGTACACGTCGATGGTGTCGTCCTCGAGTCCCGAATCAAAGGGGTAGATCTTCTCGACCTCCTGGCCTTTCACCACCTTTTGGTCAAACGCGGTAACCGGCTCGCCACCGAGCTCCTTGATCCTTTCGGCAAACATCTCCGCATGGCGCATCTCATCGATGGCGATGAGCTTGATCTTGGCGGCCAATTCGCCATAGTCCATGTCGTCCAGGTTGTAGTGCTGGTTCATGTACTGGTGAATGGCGTGCAACTCCATAGCCCGAGCCTGATTCAACACTTCGATAACCTTTTGCCTTCTTTGCTCCTTTGAAGCTTTTGCCATAGCCTTCCTCCTTTAGTTGAATCGACACTGCCAAGTAATTCTAAAGACAGCCTTTATTGCCTCGCCCCTCTCTGGTTCAAGAGAGATGGACTCGCCTGGTGAGGTAGTGAGAGTAATCCTTTCTCTCGGACTGGTATTCCTGTTCCATTAAGGGAGAGGAGATCATAAAATCAGCGGTGGCGCGGTTGCATGCAGTGGGAACGTTGTAGACCACGGTGATTCTCAGTAAGGCTTTCACATCCACGTCATGAGGGTGCGGCTCCATGGGATCCCAAAAGAAGATGACAAAATCAATCCTTCCTTCAGCGATCATGGCTCCCAATTGCTGATCCCCTCCCAGAGGACCAGATTTCAGTTTGGCCAGAGCGAATTCCTTTGTCGACTCTCCCATCTCTGCCATTTTCTTCCCTATGGCTCGTTCCACCAACCTGCCCGTCGTACCTGTGCATACGAGCCTGTGGTTAATCAGTGTCTTGTAGTTCCACTCAACCCACTCGATCAAATCTCTTTTTCTATTGTCGTGGGCCACCAGGGCAATATTTTTTGCTTGGGTCATTATCTTTAGCCCTCCTACATGGGAGTCCTTGCCAAAATAGCAGAACAGAAATGTAACTCGGTTATGTGGCAAAAGTAATGCGGGGAGGTGAAGAAATCAAGAAACGAATGGGTAACAGGCCGAGTAGGCAAGCGGCAGGAACCGGCTAATTCACGATTCAGACTCGGCTGCGGTTGACTGTATCCGATCCCAGCAACGCTTGGTTGCAATGAGAGCACAGTTCTGACAAAAACTTACCACTTCCCCTCGGTCGTTTAAAAAGGCCAGGGCCGCATCTGTATCTTTCCATCGTTCTGGATCATCTTCTCTGGAGGTCGCCCAAAGGGGAATTCTGGTAATGCTTATCTGATCTTGCCTGATCCAGGCCCCGCAAAGATAGCAAGTTTTTTCCAGCAACGTCGTCTACCTCCTCCAAAGGGCAAGGAGAGACATCCCCGAGCACAATGGGCTGCGGCCGGCTAATCACTCTCAGTGTAACAGCATTGGTCAAGTTCCCAATCTTATCGATCGGAATTTCGGTGCAAACTACTTCGCCGAGACTGGTTCTAAGGCGGTCGATTGTTTCGATTATGTTTTCAATCAGTTGCGCCTAGACAATACCATAATAGCAGAGGGAGGCATGTCGTACAACATGTTCCTTTGAATATAGCACCGCACCCAGAGCACGAGGGAGTGAGTGGAAACCGGGCATAGGGCATAGAGCATGGAGTATGGAGTTTAAAACCAGAGGTCAGATGTCGGAGGTCAGAGATCAGAAGTCAGATGACAGACGACACGGGACAGCTGGCGGCAGACAGTGGAGAGCGGGCAGCTGAGGCTTCGGGTCAATTGCCTGAGGCGTCATTGGGTCACTAGGCTGCGCTGTCTATTTGTTGTAATAGGCAGAAGACAGTACTGGGGATTTGGGATTGCGGATTGATGATAGGCGCAAGGTGCAACGTACAAGGCGCAGGCAGTAAAAACTTTTTTTCCTTGTGCCCTGAGCCTTGAGCCGTGCGCCTGCCTGACTACTGACTACTGGCTACTGGATTCTTTGTTTTACGTATTGACAAGTGGGAGTGCCGTAACCAACTTTAATACAAGAGAAAATGCCAGGCATACTTGGCAAAACCTATTCGATCACTTGCGGAATCAGAGAGTCATCTTTTCTCTTGAGCGAGTTCCCATGGGATAGAGGATACCCGTAGGGAACCGGAGGGAGGAGAGGACGACATTATTACTTCCCCTTCAAGGAAAGTTTGTCAAAGGAGGGCAAGAAAATGGAAGAGGAAAAAAGGGTCATTGCACCCACCATAAATATAAATCATAACGAGAAAGATACAGGTTTACGTATTTCGGTGAACCTGGCCGGAGCATCGAAGGGTACTGTGGAACTCGAGATGGGTAAAGAAGGGCTCTGCGTCAAAGGCGAAGGAGAAGATTTCAGGTATGAAACCTGTTATATGTTAGCCCATCGGGTTAAACCCCAAGAAGCCAAGGCGAAGTTTGAATCAGGACTCTTGACAGTTCAGGTTCCATTTGAAGATGCAACCCGTGGTCATAAAGTGGTGATTGAGTAAATCATCCTAATGGTGCGAGCAGTGGTCGGACCAAGTCAGTAGGTAACAAAATGGCAATCCCAGCTCTCAAAATAGCTATGTGTGGCACTTCTATTAATATCTTCCAATGACCTTGCCTGGTCTGACCACTTGCCTATACTTCTTTACTATAGATGTGCCGGGGTGAGGTGTCGGCTCAGGCTCTGGACTTCGCCTTGCGCCAACCTTCGGCTGCAAAACGTTTCTCTCGCTGCAAACCCCACTCTTTCATGGCCTGCATATATTGCTTGAGATCGGCCTTGGCAATCTTTTGAATTTCGCTGCGCTCCCGCTCTCTGGTCTGAAAGTCATCCGGGGTAATTCCCACCCAGGTGGCATATCCCTCATCAAAGACCCATTCAGCAGTCACATCTTCCGGAGCAATCTCCATCACGGCCGCTCTTGTCCTCAACACCTCCATGTCCAGTTCCAGCACCCAGCCATTGTCCCACACCAGGTTACTTTGTCCTCTGTCCACATTTCGACTGCATTCGGGGCAGTAGACCTCGGCAACGGCCTTTTCATCCAGAACATATTTGCCGAAGAAAATCTCCGAGGTTTGCTGACCGCAAAGGCAAGGTTTTCGGTAACTTTGACACATAGCTGCCCTCCTGGTTAAATCCGGCCTTCCTGCCTCTCTTCCTTGCCTATTAATCTGAAAAAAACCGAGCTGGGAAGTACTAAAATCAATTATAACTATTCTCACACATTTTTCATTGACTTCAGTCAAAAACCGCCGGCACAGGGCATGGGGTTGTTTTCCATTTGAAAACCAGTGGTGGACTGATTAAATAGTTACAGTGGCAAGAAGAAAGGAATCATGATTCACGCACAAATTGCAGCGTTGCATCGATTTTCTTGCGTATCTCAGAATCAAAGCAACAATGGTTAGGGCATTGGTAAGCCAAAAAAGGAGACGAAATTGGAGCACAAGGAGTTACTATGGATTTGCAACTGAAAGCTAAATTGTCTTTAATTACAGGAAGCACCGCAGGTATCGGCTATGCCATTGCCGAAACACTTGCCGGTGAAGGAGCTAGAGTCATCATTAATGGTCGAGCTCAGGAGTCAGTGGACCAGGCAATAGCCAAACTAAGCCGCAAGGCGACAGGTGAATTATTGGGCTTTGCCGGTGATCTCTCTGAGGCAGAAACGGCAGAGGAGGTTGCTCAAAAATACCCGGATGTAGAAATACTAATCAATAATCTTGGTATTTTCGAGCCCATGGTTTTCGAGGATATTTCCGACGATGACTGGCGGCGGTTTTTTGAAGTGAATGTCATGAGCGGAGTGCGTCTTAGCCGTCTTTATCTTCCTTCCATGAAGGAGCGTGACTGGGGGCGCATCGTCTTCATCTCCAGTGAAAGCGCAGTTCAAATACCTGCTGAGATGATTCACTACGGTATGACCAAGACCGCTCAGCTTGCCATTTCGCGAGGTATAGCCGAGCACGTTGCAGGAACAGGGATTACGGTAAACAGCGTTCTACCCGGACCTACCAAGTCACGTGGCGTGGGTGATTTTGTTGAGGAACTGGCAAAGAAGGAAGGTAAGTCATTTGAGGAATTCGAGATAGAATTCTTCCAAAAGATGCGGCCAACATCACTGATCAAACGCTTCGCCGCGCCAGAGGAGGTCGCTTCACTGGTTGCATATATAGTCAGTCCGCTGGCGTCGGCAACAACCGGTGCCGCCTTGAGGGTGGATGGCGGTGTAGTGAATGGATCTCTGAACGATCCTCAATACATGTTGCCACTTGATACTTGAAGAAGAGATTTTCCTATTTCTAGAAGAAGGACCATATTCTATGAGTAAGAAAAGCCGTAATTGTGTCAAAGCATATCTTTGCGAGAGCTTTCTAAACAGCAAGGACGCCAGGGCCCTGCGCATCCTTTCCGAATACCTGGAGCCGGAGAGCCGTCTCGGCCACTATAAGGTGAACGACACAATCGTGTTCATGGGCTCAGCCCGCATCTTCTCCAGCGAACAGGCGCAGGAGGCTCTGGTGGCAGCCGAGAAGGGTGAGGGAGACATCGAGCGTGCCAGGGTAGGCGCGGAGATGTCGGTTTATTACGAGGCTTCTCGAGAGCTCGCCCGACGACTTACCCAGTGGTCCAAGGGCCTGAGTGAGGAAGAGCGCCGATTTGTGGTCTGCACCGGAGGCGGGCCGGGCATTATGGAGGCGGCCAACCGCGGTGCCTCTGAGGCAAAAGGACTGAACGTGGGACTGACCATCTCCATCCCCATCCAGGAATTCGCCAACACTTATGTCACTCGGGAGCTGTCCTTTCACTTTCATTATTTCTTCATGCGCAAGTTCTGGTTCGCCTATCTGGCCAAGGCGGTCATCGTTTTCCCTGGTGGATTCGGTACCCTGGACGAGCTTTTCGAAATTCTGACCCTGTTGCAGACTCGAAAGATGAGGAAGCACCTTCCAGTGGTACTGTTCGGCACGAAATATTGGAGTGAAGTGATCAACTTCGATACTCTGATCAGTCATGAGACGATCAGGGCTGAGGATATGATGTTGTTGCACCGCACCGATTCGGTGGACGATGCTTATGAATTCATTGTGCGGGAGCTGAGTAAATACGCCGAAGTGGAACGGGGGGTCAGGCTGTAAAGTAGGATGGTAATCTGCTGTCTATGGAGGCGTGGTCGGACCAACCAGCTATCCTGGTATAGTGCATAGAGCAGAGTGCATGGGGCATAGGGTCAGAGGTGAGAGGACAGAGGTCAGACGATTACTAGGCACCAGGCACTAGGCACTATGATAATTTCGGATTTCGGATTGCGGATTTTAGATTTATGAATGCTTGACGACTTCTACGGTTTCAACGATTTCAACGATTTCAACGATTTGAACGATTTGAACGACTTGATGCTATGATCCTACAACCCTAAGACCCAATAACCGTTTACCGCTTACCGTTTGACGTATAACGTATAACAGATAACGAATAACGGATAAGGGATTTGTGAAGTGAGATACGGGATGTGAAATGAAAGAACAGCATATTGCCAAGATCGCTGAGGAGCTTGAGCTCAAGCCACAACAGGTGCTGGCCACTGCGGCGCTGCTCGAGGAAGGGGCTACTGTGCCCTTTGTTGCCCGCTATCGCAAAGAGGCGACCGGTTCATTGGATGAGGTGGCAATAACAACAATCCGCGACCGACTTAATCAACTCCGCGAGCTCGACAAAAGAAGGGAGGCCGTGCTGAAGTCTCTCCATGAGCGGGAGCTTCTCACGGATGAACTACAAAAGAGAATCATGGCTGCAGAAAGTCTGTCCGTTTTGGAGGACATTTATCTACCTTACCGACCAAAGCGGCGCACCCGGGCAACCGTTGCCAGGGAGCAGGGTTTGGAACCCCTTGCCCTGAAACTTTTAGCCCAGAAACAGACCACAGACCCTCTGGCTGAGGCTGCAGCCTTCATCCAACCTGAGAAGGGAGTGGAGACCATCGAAGACGGACTGGCGGGAGCGCGGGACATTATTGCCGAGTTGGTAAACGAGGATCAGGTTACCCGCACGAAAATGAGGGCTCTCTACGCTGAAAAGGGAATGTTCCAGGCTAGGGTGGTTCCAGGCAAGGAGGTCGAGGGGAAAAAATACAGGGACTATTTTGACTGGCAGGAGCCTGTATCCAAGGCACCTTCTCACAGAATCCTGGCCATGCGGCGAGGGGAAAAAGAAGGTGTGTTGAGCCTCCGTGTCCATCCCCCTGAGGCCGAAGCAATGAGCCTTTTGGAAAGTCTTTTTGTCAAAGGGGATGGGGCCGCTGCCCAGCAGGTTAAAATGGCCGTGCTAGATAGTTACAAGCGGCTTCTGTCTCAGTCAATGGAAACGGAGATCCGCAAAGCCACCAAAGAGCGAGCCGATTTAGAGGCTATCAGGGTTTTTGCGGAGAATCTCCGTCAGCTGCTTCTGGCGCCGCCCTTGGGAAGGAAAAATGTCCTGGCCATAGATCCGGGACTCCGCACTGGCTGCAAAATAGTTTGTTTGGATCAGCAAGGAAAACTGCTCCAAACCGAGACAATCTATCCCTTCACCTCCGAAGACAGCAAGTTGAAGTCAGTGACAGCGCTGAGGAAATTGTGCGAGCGTTACCATATTGAGGCCATGGCAGTGGGGAACGGTACCGGGGGAAGGGAAACAGAGGCTTTGGTAAGGGGAATGGACCTTCCGGGCAACATACCGGTAATCATGGTCAACGAGAGCGGCGCCTCGGTGTATTCTGCTTCCCAAGTGGCTCGAGAGGAGTTTCCAGACCTTGATGTGTCGGTTCGTGGTGCGGTGTCCATTGGTAGACGACTTGTGGATCCCTTGGCGGAACTGGTGAAGATTGACCCCAAATCCATTGGAGTGGGTCAATATCAGCACGACGTGGATCAGCAAGCCTTGAAGAGCAGTCTGGATGATGCGGTGGTCAGCTGTGTAAATGGCGTGGGCGTGGAGGTAAATACAGCCAGCGAGCAATTGCTCACCTATGTCTCCGGCCTGGGACCGCAGTTGGCAAGAAACATTATAAAATACCGAAATGAGCAGGGCCCCTTCCTCTCCAGAGAGGATTTCAAGAAAGTGGACCGGTTGGGTCCCAAGGCCTTTGAACAGGCAGCGGGTTTCCTGCGCATCAGGGATGGCAGAAATCCTCTCGATGCCACCGCTGTTCACCCTGAGTCCTACGAGGTGGTGGAAGTCATGGCCGGTGATCTCAGCTGTTCAATAAAAGAGCTTCTCAGTGACGAGAAACTCAGGCAGCGCATTGATCCGTCCGAGTATGTGACTGAATCAGTGGGCATACCTACGCTCACCGACATCCTTGCAGAACTTGCCAAGCCCGGTCGTGACCCGCGCCGGCAATTCGAGGTTTTTAGCTTTTCCAAGGAGGTGCAGACCATAGATGACCTGCGGCCGGGTATGAGGTTGCCGGGGATAATCACCAATGTCACAGCCTTTGGGGCATTTGTCGATGTCGGGGTGCATCAGGATGGCCTGGCTCACATTAGCCAGCTTGCTGACCATTTTGTCAAAGATCCCCGAGATGTGGTCAAGGCTCAGCAACAAGTGACGGTCACGGTTCTGCAAGTGGACCTCGAGAGAAGACGGATCTCACTCTCCATGAGAAAAAATCCTGGCAGGTCGGAAAAGAAGGCAAAAGGAGAGCCAGTCCGTGAACGGAAGGGCAGGGTGCAAGCAACAAAAAAGAGAAAGGGTCCCGAGCCCTTCAATAATCCCTTCGCCGATGCTCTCAAAAAATAAGGTGGAAGAGGCAAGTTCTTCCTTTTTCCTTTTGGCATAGCGTCAGAAGTTTCAGACAACGGCCAGAGGGCAAAGGGCAAAAGCAAGCGAATTGACCTGCAGGAACTCCTATGGTATAGAATTCTCCACCTAAGACAATTCTGGGCCAATTCTGAAGGGTTCAGAGGGTGGTTTTGTGATGAAAGTTAGTTGTGGCAAATTAAGTAGATTTTTCTAAGCCCGCGTGGGCGGGTAACTCAGTGGTGAGAGTGCCGCCCTCACATAAAAACACATCCTTCCTGAAGAGTTTATCCAGTATTATTAGCTTGTTACAGGAAATAAGCCAGAATTTGCCATTTTGGCCTGCCTAGTACTATAAATTTTGTAATTTCAGAAAGTTACCTCGATTTTTCACCTTTTCAAAAATCGTTACCAAATCGTTACCAGACTTTTCCTTCGGGCAATCTTCGGGACACTTTTTTGAGCTGAAAACATGCCACCATATATAGTATAGCTCCCGTCTACCATACACACGTTTACTGGTAGTTTTATCGCTGTCAGCTTTAGAAATTCAATGGTAAAGAAATTGGCTGAGCAGATTGAGAGGGCTGCCCTCGGTGTTCGTGGGGTGGTCCGAAAAAAAGCGCACACTATTCCGAACAGGGCAAACCCGCATTCATTTAGACGAGGTTGAAGATCTTGGTGAGTTTTTGGAACTCGAGGTAGTTCTCAAACCTGACCAGGCAGTCACACAAGGTATGGAGATTGCTCGTCAAATCATGGAGAGACTGGACTTGGAAGCTGAGCGTTTGGTCAGTGAAGCGTATATCGATTTGCTGGAGCACAGGACCAAATAGCAAGCCGATCCTTAGGTGCTTTAGCTATTTTCAGAAATAGCTGGGAAAAATTAAAGCCGTTACCCGATGGTCTTCAGAGTTGCTGCCATTTTCTGAGGGGTTGGCCTGGGCTTCCACGCGAAAGGAAGGAGCACTCCTGAGTCCCCACTTTTCAATTGCTGATACAACACCCTGAGAAAGGGCTGCCTGGTTCACAGATGAGTGATCGGGAACTGACTTGTACTTCGGAATGAAGCAGGTGAAATCGCTGGAGGGTACCGTATATTCAACCCGCATCCTCTTTGGCGCTGAGAAAGTGTCCCCGGTTTGACTTTTCTCTTCACTTGGCTTGTTCATCATGCGACAGAATACCGCACAGCTTATCTCCAGTTCTGTGGCGATCATTCGCCGTACCACCGCCTCGGGAGATGCTTCATATCGTTCCGCCAAGGGATAAACGCTTTTCAGGGAATACCCATGGTAGACCACATCAAGGGCAAATTTCTCCATGGGCATCAACATTTCCGAAGCAGCCAGGTTGCACAACAGTTCCAGTTCAAGGTGGTGATTTTCTACCTTTCCAGTTTGCTTCCGCATCCTCACAAGTTCAAAACAGTCTGGGAACACTGTATGGGCAATTTCGTGACAAATGGTGAAGTTTTGTCTGGTCTTTGGCACTCCTTGATTAACCAGGATTTCTAGCTGATCTTTGCCGTTCGTGCGGAGCACGCCGTCAGTGCCGGGACTCAAGTTTTTCTCCTTTACCCGGATATCAAGGATAGAAGCCAGAATCCTCGGCTCATATGGTGGGCCTGACCAGCCTAATCTCCTTGCATAATTAATTAGTTCATTCGCCCGTTTACGAATGATTTGCCTCGGGCACAGGCCAGCACCACATTTCTCTAGAAGGGCCAGTACAGATGGATGTTGCCACCGCCCCGTTTTTAGATGAGCTGGTATTTGACTGTTTGGTCTCATTATCCAGGCTTATCCCCTTTGCTGTACGCTGTACGCTGTCAGCTGCCAGCTGATTCCCTCTTCTTTATTCGTTTGTCTGCCTCGTAAGCGTAGTAGCTCTTTCCCGGCTTGTCTCCCCGGAATCTTATTCTGGCGAGATCGAGGAGGATGTCCACGGGAATGGGCTTTCCCTCCTTGTGTCGTTCTTTGGCGAGGTCCAACAAATCCTGATCGATGTCGGTCGGTATGTAGTCCTTTTTGAGAACAATGGGCTTGGTCTCGCCCATGAGTTGGGAGCTGGTGGTGCCCAGCACTTCAGCGAAACGGTAGATGGTCTCAGCTGAGGTGGCAATTTCTCCTCTGATAATTTTGGTTAGGTTGCCCTCGGTTACACCGCTCTTTTTGGCCAGCTCGCCCTGGGTCCAGCCCTTGATGAGGAGAAGGTTCTTAATCCTCCTACCGAGCTCTTTTCGCCATCTATCATCTTTCAGATTCACCATGAAGTCTAAGTACCACAGGTTCTTTCATTTTTACAAGTAAATAATAAGAAATTTCATTTATGAAATTTTTATCTTGACATTTGATCTACCCCTCATTTAACTTGGTGACCATCTCGGTCGACCAAAAGAAATCGTCCAAAAGGACTCATTCACCGGGAGGGGATAAACCCCTCCCCTACGTTTTTATTTCACTTACTTTTCTTAAGGTGAACCGGAAATGGCACAGGACGTGTTCCAGACTTTTTACACCTCTTTGCATGATCATTTCAATGCCTTTATCAAAGGGATTTATATTAGCCTGCCGGATGGTGTTAGCAGCCAGCGGGTTAAGGTGGATCTTTGCTTCCACTTCGGAGAGACCTTTCGTGAGATCCTTACCTACGATCCCTATAACGGACTCATCAGAATTCAAGCTGGAAACGTTGACTCGAGCGGCAGAGAAAAGACATCTTCAAATGGAGAACGGATTGATTTCCTCACTCTCTTAGGGCGACTCGGAAATCAGATTACAGGATCCAAGCACAGACTGCTTGTGCTGCTAGATGGAGTGGACAACTACCTCAACGAGGATATTGTAAGCCTGAGACTGGCGGAGATATTGAGTCGGAGGAGTTTCGGGTACACACTTACATTTATGGGCTTCAAGGACTTCCCTCGCTACGATCCAGTACCCAGGCTTAATCTCCACGAAATCCCTTACCCCAGTCCTTGTAAGGCCAGTCTCTGCAAAATGGTGCGCTCCGGCCTCGAGGCAATCTCTATAGAGGGACAGAAATCTGTTGATCTGGACAGGTTGGAGACAGAACTCGCAGACAGTCTTTTTGGATGCTCCTCACTGGCTGTAGCTGAAGACATCTTTAATTTGGCTTATTCTGAAGAAAAAGGTTTCGATCCGGCTTCGGTAGGAAAGTTGAAGCTAGGAAAGATTATGTCGAAGATTCCGGGAATTACTATTCGATCTCCCCTTGATTTGCCTTCTATGGACCAGGTTGCCGGCTATTCCACCTAATGGCTTACGGCGAGATGCGAAAAAAGGTCTTCTTTGAAAAAAACTTTCAAATCAGACTTCATGGCATATGTCTGATGGGTCCTCCGGGCACGGGAAAGACCCTTTTTGCTCAGGCCCTTGCTCACCACTGGCAGATACCTTACTGCAATCTTCAGATGACTTTCCTCAGCCGATTTCTCGGCTCCAGCGAAAGAAATCTCGAACGAATCCTGCGGATGCTCATAGATTTTGGCGGACCCATTATCTTCCATCTTGATGAATTGTCCAGACTCTTTGGAGCAGTTCAAGCTGACTCCCATGAAGTGACAAGGCGAATCGTGGCCATGTTACTCAACTTCTTGGAGTCAACTGATTCGAGTCATGTTTACACCATTGGAACTATGAATACTCTCGAGCTAGACGCCGCTCTCCTACGTCGTTTCGATGACGTATTCTACGTTAGTTTGCCGGACAAATCGCAACGCAAGGAACTTTTCGAGTACTTTGCCAGAAAGTATGGGGTCAGAATCCCCGATGACAATTCTGTCTACACTATTTCACACGGCATGGTGGGAAGTGAGATTGAACGCACAGTTAAGGACCTGAAGATCGAATCGATGAGCAAAGGGACCGAGCCCTCATCCCTTGATCTGATGCGAATCCTCAGAAACAGGCCGGCCTTGACCACACTCTTTTCCGGCCTTCAGGAGATAGAAGAGATGGCCTTACAGGCAGGTTTTCGTCTTGCCTCTCCCAGGACGAAAGAGCTTGCTGATGCAGAATTCAGGAACAGTAAATGAATTACAAATACTTGGCTCAATTAATTCAAAACTGTCACAACATACCCGAGAGCAGAAAGGACCCCCTCGTGATCGAGCTATCAAGGGTGGTCAACCGCACCAACTATCGCAACTGGAAAAAGCTGCTACGTAATGGCCTGGCAGTGAAAGAAGAGTTCTTCAGAGCATATTCCCCTGTAACCAAAGAAGAGATCCTGGGAGATCTATGTGAAGCCATCAGGAGACTGAAGAGGGCAGGGCATTCCACGGAGCTTTACCGACTCTTGGACAATATTTACTGTCTGGAAAGCTGCGAAGAATCAGAAGGGGAGGCTGCCACATTTTTCAGAATGAGGTTAAGCCAAAATACACACAAAGGGGTAAGAGCCGCACTGGCTGCACTAATCATGGAACTACCGGAGGAGCATCAACGTATTGAGGCTGTGGCTGCAGCCATACACGGAAATTATCTCCTTTCTATCCGAGCCATGGAGCGTCTGTGCGCTTTTGCTGAGCCGGGATTGAAAGCTCTCTATCAGCTACTGGACGAGATAACCCTGACCCCTGCAATCACGTTCACCCTGTTTAGAAT
>JARRNM010000145.1:0-21883 GCA_037384945.1 Deltaproteobacteria bacterium | reverse complement strand
GAATCCGACATAACATTGGCAGATACCTGCTTCACATCCATTTCACTGGGTAATGGTGACCTGAATTTTACAATACCCGATAATACTAATGCGATGTTGGTTGCATCGGTTGGTAACGGATTAATTTCTTGGCAGAGCTTCTTAAGAGACAGTTACATTAACTGCAGACGGGCCTTTTTTGCCCTGCTCTATCTCAAAAGTCACGTTGTCGCCTTCATTGAGAGATTTGAAACCGCTTCCATTGATCCCAGAATGGTGAACGAACACATCCGGTCCATTCGCCTGCTCGATGAAGCCGTAGCCTTTGCGGTCATCAAACCACTTGACAATTCCCTCAGCCATAGTGACATCCTCCTTTCTAAAATATTCTCATGGTCCCAAACTGGAGGTTGCCACTCTCGACAGATTGACCTTCCCTCAGAACGAAACCGGGCGCCAACAAAGACGGCCCTTTATTGATTGTGGTGATTACAGCGATTCATTGACAAAAATCAAATTATCTCAACTTTCTCTACTTCTTCTCTATGTGAACCTTGACCCGTGTCCCCTGGCTGACCACATCATATACCGGCGATAGCCTGCTGAACGCCTTTAGCCTTTCCACGTTCTCGGCATCCGTTTTAACTTTGAACTTGACCCGGATTTCCTCATATCCCTTTCTCACCTCATCTGATAACCCCAGGAAGCCGCGGAGGTCAATATCTCCCTCCAACTCCGACTCTACTTCCTCCACATTGATACCGCGAATCGCAGAGTGGTAGACCATGGTGGTAGTCATGCAAGCTGCCAGAGCATTGAGAAGATGCTCCACGGGATTGGCTCCCCGGTCTTCTCCCGCCAAGAGCGGGGGTTCATCCGCCTCCAGTATAAAGGGTTTGCTACGGTGGTTCTCCTGACCAGCACCATAAAAGGCGTTGATGGTGGAACGGTTGTATCCGCCGTCCACCCATTCGTTGTGAGCTCGAAATTTGGACTTGGCGAGATTAGGATTTTCCTCTATAGCTTTAACCGTACTTATAACAGCGCCCACATCTACGCCGTTAACCTTTGGTTCTCTGTTTTCTGCGGTCTGTCCAGACATAGTATCTACCTCCCACCTGTCTCAGCAGATCAAACACACCGAGCAGATTGTTCGAGGACATAATTTCTTGGTTAAAGACCTTTAGCCATGGATAAGAAGCTAAACATAGCGGGCTGATTGTCAATAGGAAAACCGCCATTCTTTGGTTCGATCGCCTGGCTCAAGTGGTACATGAATTGCATTATAAAGAACCTCTCTGTGATTAATTGCGCCTCTGGCCCACTAAGAGAGGAGTGCAGTTCAATGGAAATAGGCATAACCGAGAAAGAGGCTCCTAAAGACAGCAAGGAGCGCGATGTCCGGGAAGATAAACTCGAAGACAGGATCATTGATCTGGTGGATTCCGCAGACGAGTACCTGAAGACTATAGAGACAGATTTTAATCTCTCCGGCATTGACGGTGATGATCTTGATGACCAACTGGATAAAGAGCTGATGGGCATCGATGCCGGAGATATTAAAGGGACATCGGCGAGCGAAGACCGGGCGCATCCTGCTTTTGAAAAAGCCTTGCTGGAATTATTCGAATCGAGCGAGTCAGCTGCCGCCAAGCTACTAGAAGAGGAATTCCAAAGGGACGAAGGGAATGCGAAATCCGTTGAGGCTGGCTACCATCTTCAGGGTGGTGGCGTGACCGGTGATCAGTCAGGCGAGCAAGCTATCGACGAAAAGGAGGAAATCGGGGGCACACCTGACCCCAAGGAGGAACTTCCCAAAAATCTCTTCTTGAACCTGGAGGTGGTCGAACAAACCTCAGGCAGAGAAGGTGGGACTAACCAAACGGTTCCCGTGGATAGGGAACGGAGGGTTACATCTGATAAAACAAATTGGCTGGAGAGCGGCCGTTATTATCCGGAATATTTACAAACTATTGATACAAGAATAGGAGAATATGAAAAGGAGATAGAAAAGCTCGCTGACAGAAAAAAAGAAATAAAAAAGACCTATGAACACTTGAGAAGTATTTTATATCTGGAGGGCGAACAACTAAAAAAAGCTGTTGCAATTATACTGGCAAGATATTGGTCCTTGAAATTAGCTTTTATGAATAAAACGAAGAGGGCCGGATTCAATGAAAACATTTTGATCAAGTATAAAAAAAGAATTATTATAGCTAAAATTAAAGGGACTCACAGTGTCAGCCCGTCTCACAAGCTCATTACTCAAGTCTGGCAGGATTTGCACTATTCTGGATTGGGTGCCAGAGCTGACGGAGCATTGATTGTCAATCATGACATAGAAACCGATCCCGAGACTAGACTTGTACCCTATGATGATGAAAACGCAGAACAACTTAACGATCTTATCTTCATAGATACAAGGGTGTTACACAAATTGACCACAGCAATAATTGATGGTGACTTATCTGTCACAGAAGCAACGAAGATACTATTTAAAAAGGGCAGAGTAGAATTTAATGGAGTGGTCTCCTGAGGCCATTTCATCGAACATCCCGGCTAGCTTTATTCCAACCTGCGTTGCTCGAAAGCTCATTCTCCTTTAGTGTTCGTCCGGAAACCATGTTTCTGGATGTCATCCAGAGGAGCAACAGGACAAAGAACCTCATGGCTAGCGCGGCCGCAGGGATTCTTCGCGGAGCTCGTCCTGAGCAAAGCGAAGGGCTCAGAATGACATTACGGAGTTTACGGACAGACACTGGTCTAGAAAAACAGGACCTCTTACCTTGAGGTCGGATAAAACCTATGTTACTAAAGAGCCGCCCTCATTTGACTCTTCGGACCATAGCTGTTGCTTGAAATTGCCGCGCTAATCTGCTGGTAATCGTGGGCAGGGATGAAGGTGAAACGGACTCCCATGGTATGGGCCGTTTTCCGGTCGGTATCTACAGTCTTCGACCATACCCTCTCAGCAGTGGCAAGAATGAGTTGTCGTTCAGAGGGCCTAAGGACCAAACGGAACCTATCAAGATTATCGGGCAGTTCAGAGCAGCGAATCCGCGTACCGTCGGCACTTAAGTTCTCTGTTCTGCAGCTCAGCAGTCCATCAGCAGTTATGATGGTTGCTGACCAGGAGATTTCGACTCTAGGGTGTTGACGCTTTTCAGTAGCCATGGCTCCCCCTTTTTTGCCAACGATCTCCGACCATTCCCGCCAGTCGGAGGGTGACCCGAGGTGCTCTAGCCCGGATATTTCATGAATTGCTGTTGCGAGACCGCAGAGATGGGTGTGCAACCGGGTAACCATCCCGCAGCACTGCGGGATTGGTTCCGAACCGTACCTGAATGGTACGTCGCAGGAACCAACACTCGAGGACGCCCGGAAGGACGGCCAGATCCGTGGTCGTAGTAACCCATTCATGAAATATCCGGGCTAATGGAAGTGTCTAATGGGAAAGACAGATGGGGGCGTAGCCAGCACCAAGTACCGGCCAAGGGGATAGAATAGCGCAGCAACTGCACCTTACCACAACTGAGAGCGGGATTGTCAAGTACTAAAAGGGGTCAAGTCTCCCTGAGTGGGAAAATGATTATGAAGATAATAAAGAGCAATGACCAATGATGAATTGCCTCTGCCTTGACAATCATGGGAAAAATATCTTCCTTTGATCCGAGAGCAACAACCCAAATGGCCGGGGCCTTATTATAGCCCCACTATCTCAGTGAGTAGCCCTTCCTTAAATTTCAACGACACATTTTCTTTGCCTGGTTGCAAGTAATACCAATCGTCACTGGACACTATCCCTGCCCGACTATCATCCGCAGTGGGATTCTCTCTGTCCAGGTAAGCAGGATATCCTAGGCTGAGCAAAACCTCTCTCTTGGTCATACCCACTTTTGCAATTCCCGACAGGACGCTTTCACGAAACTCTGGGCTTATTCTATCAAGGCCAACTGCTTCCTTATTTTGGGCGAAAAATTTGTAAAAGGATGTGCGCGTATTCACTCTTCCGTAGCCTATCCGCCAACTTGTGAGTATATAGCTGTGTCCCTTAGCAATAAACTTGATTTTTTTGGGTGAAATAGCTTTAATAGCGCAGGCAGTTCCCGGCGGAATCAAAACGCCACCGGAGAAAGGATTTGTATACTCGATTCTGTTGTCTCCCTCAGTTCTGAAACTGACTCGGTTAAAAACAGTTTGTCCCTCTAACCCTTTAATCCCGGTTCCTTTGATGCTTTCACAGCCTGAAAGGGCCAAAGAGACTAGGATCAATGAGAAAAACCATCTTTTTCTACCCATGACTTAATCTCTCACAACCACCAGCTGCTGGAGGTTTTGAATAGACGATTTTTGAGGAACCCTAGGGCAGTTTTAAAACTACAGGAATCTGAAGAGTGATGGCAACAAAAAAACACCATACCAGCCTGTCCACTCCCCAAACATTTAGCTCCATAGCCCGGATGTTTCATGAATTGCTGTGGCGAGACCGTGAAGATGGAGGTGATACCGGGCAACCGCAGGGTGTTGGACCCGAGGCGTACCTGAACGGTACGTCGTAGGGTGCGACACCCGAGGACGCCCGGAAGGACGGCCATATCCACGGTCGCAGCAAGTGATTCATGAAACATCCGGGCTAAATCTACAAGGAGAATAAGTGCGTAAACCCAGCAGGGTAATGATTCTAAAAGAGCTACAACAAGAAATCTGGCGTTTGATTGAGCCTCAGATCGAGGCACACGAGTCCATCACCGACGCTGACCGGGTGATCATGAGGAGAGAAATACTGAAATTCCTAGAGGACAAGGCTAAATCGCTTGCCTTCGAGGAATTGGCAGATGCGCTCTACGCACCGGAGCAGACAATGGCACTATTTCTCGAGCATCTCCACAACCAGGGACTGGTGGGGAACCCATTTACCATGGAAGGCAAAGAGTGAGGTGGGAAAAAGAATCCCCACCCCCGATTGTTACGAGGGTGGGGAGTTTTAAACAGCATGGGAAAAACGAGCTTTTGACTCTGAACCATGCCGCATGCCGGTAAAGTAACTCCAGAGAGATGTAAAGACAAGGGGTCAGAGATAAATTTTTCTCGGTTCCGTACTGCCTCGTTTCAGTTTGCTTTTTTGCTTCTTGGCATTATATTTGCGTAAAAAATTATTTCCCCTATGAGGCTCAAGCGGTAACATCGGCGAGAATAAATCTGTATCTGAAAGGCTACCTAGATGGTACATTTTCCTAACATCCTGATACTGCCGGATAATGTCTACAGCCTTTCCATTCAAAAAGCCGAAAGCACCCGCGCTCTTGACCGTTTTCTTTTCGATTACTCTGTGCATGGAGTCAGTTTCACAGATCCTTATGACAAGTGGAGAATTCTTCTGGGAGTGAGCAGGGAGTTCTGGGAAGACTACCCCTTTTATAAGTTAGGTGTACCTCTGGAATGGCTTCTCATGAGGTTTTTGCACCACCACCTTAAAACCAAATCCCTTGACTTGCTCTCCGGTGATGATGGACAGGTGCTCAAATCATCTAACTTTAGGAGTTTGCTGGGCCTTGAAGTGGACGAAACTGAGAGAGAGAGATCACTTACAATCATGCTCAAGTCTTGGGCCGAGGTTCATCCAAAAGGTGTGATTGAATTCAAAGACATCTACGTGTCCACCGACATTACCTCACAAGCATTGAGACCAAGCATCGAAACATTAAAATCTAAGGGGTATCTTAAGGACTTGGGACAAAACGTCTATTTAGTGGAAAAGAAAATTTTTGAGGCCGTAGCGGATGCATCATAAAGGAACAAGTCTCCAAAAACTATCCCGGAACCTATCTCTTACCAAAACCAGCAAGATGGTCAGTGTGCTATTAGGAACTATATTGTTAGTTTTTCTTGCAAATACAATCTACGGCGCCTCAATTTACAACAGTGATTTCAAGGCGCAGAGAGTAGAGATAGAGTCCAAAGACGGAACACGGTCTTTTGTAACCGTCTACAATTCTTCTACCGAATATTTTGATTGCACTTACGGCTGCAGGATAAAATTAGTAAACAGCGGTTACACAAAAACACTGGAGACTGATGCAGTCGTCATCATCGATGATGGCAAGTTGGAAGTAAGATAGAAGCTGGCCCGCCCGAAAGCCCAACCGCCTGGACCGCCCCGACCTCCTCTCGCGGAACACTTACTTTATAGGCTTCAATGGCATATTTCCTGCATTTCTAGGCTTGCTGTGGAAACCTTTTCACTAGCCCGCATACGGTATAAATTGCTCCACCAGTAAGTGATGGCGAAATAGCCGGGCTGGGGGGAGGCCTATATGTCCAAGCAGGAAAAGCGTTTAGTCCCTAGAGCGGAAATTAAGTGGCCCGTGACTATGTTGAGCCCTCAACTAAAAGTGGAGGGTAAGATAGAAAACTTCAGCTCCAAAGGTGCTTTCGTCTCCTGCAAGGAACTACCTCCACTTGAAGAAGGCTTTCTGATGGTCATCCAGGCTCCCGATTACCAGGCAATGAATCTTAATGCAAAAGTGGTCTGGTCAACTGTCCTGAAGAACAGTGAAGGCGACCCCTATTTTGGCATAGGTGTCCACTTTACCAGAATGTCACCGGATGACCGCCAGGCTATTCACAAACTGATTGCAGCGCACTTTGAAATGAGAACTCTTCACGAGGCGGTTGATGCGGAGTAACCCATAACTCGCTGAGCCCGGATGTTTCATGAATTACTGCCGTGAGACCGCGAAGATGGCTGTGCCACCTGGCAACCGTCCCGCGGTACCGCGGGATTGGTCCCGAACCGTACCTTAAGGGTACGTCGCAGGGAGGCGACACCCGAGGACGCCGGGAAGGACAGCCATATCCGTGGTCGCAGTCACGCCCAGGCGTGAATTCATGAAACATCCGGGTTATGGAGGCCTGCCCACCATGAAGCTTGCCTGCAGCCAATGTAAAAAGACTTTGAAGATCTTAGAGCAGGATGACCTGACCATGCTGCTTCACAGCGATGAAGGAGTTTTTTTCTTTTGCAGCAAGGACTGCAAAGATGCATGGCCCCACCCTATTATCACTGAAAAGGAACTGGATAGCCTCGAGCAGTCTTCCCTGTAACCAAAAGCATTTTCTGGATTACTTGGGTGAGCGGAGAAAGGCCTTAACCATCTTATCCCCGAGAGGCAGGCGGGATACTCTTCCGAGATTCTTTATCATAAAATCGAAGGGCAGCAGTCTTAGCCAAGGGTTGTCAAGAAAAGTTCTAGCTGCGTCATGATAATATTCCTGCAGGTCACAGGCTCGATTCAGTCCATCGAGAGCATCACCCTCGCCAGCTGAAAAAGTTCCATGGCGCACAACAGCGCAGATATCCTTACTCTCAAGGGAATTTGCCACTGCGTCTGCCAGTTCATAGGAGCCATGTTCAACCCTGTCAACCAAGCCAATTCCACCTGAACAGCAAATTTTCAGCTGTTCGTGCTGAACAAACATTAAACTATTGAGGCTTTCCTCGCTGCGAAATAGTCTAACCAGGACGTTGATACTTGTTGGCTGACCATGGATCACCGCCGAGATTTCGGGTCTCCGCTGGTAAATGGTAAAATGGGCCGGATGCTCAGAGGTAATCTTTTCCCCTTGTTTCAGCCCCCAGAGTATATTGTATCCCCCTTCCACTATTTCAACCACAGCAAGACATAAATGAGGCCGCTGGGCGATATAGCGCAGGTTTTTTCCAGATCCTGTAATGATAAACCTTTTATTATGGAGTCCAGGAAAATCTCCTTCCACCTGCTGTACTGTTTCTTCCCTGGTACCTATCTGCGGAAATTCCTCGACTGGAAAATCATCAGCCCTCACAGAAATATTTCCCGCCGTACCCGCCACCGCCTCGATAAAACACAACCTTTCTGCAACCTTGCCCAAGTAAAACAAAAGATCTTCCACTCTAGATTCCACCTTTTTACCTTCTCATTACTTCCGTGACAATTTGCCTTGGTCCTGTTGTCCAATTGCCTCCAATCAGAGATTTCCCCCTCGCGCCTCGTAGGAATTGCCGTCCGTTATCCGTTATCCGAAATTCTGTCTTCTGTCATCTGGCCTCCGTCCTCTGCCGTCTTTCCCCGTCTCGCTCGACCTCTCGTCTCGCTCGTCTCGCTTGACTCTATGCTCCATGCTCCATGCCCCATGCTTCTTCAAATCCGAAATCCAAAATTTATCCCTCATGTTTAAAAAATAGTGCTCCTAGAGGTGGGAGGGTAAGGTTCAGAGAGTAAGGCCTACCGTGGATTTCCACTGGCAAACCGTCCATGCCGCCAAAATTGCCGTGCCCGCTGCCACCGAACTCTTCAGCATCACTGTTGAGCAGTTCCCGCCAAAATCCGCCTTTGGGCACGCCCACCTTGTAGCTGTAGCGTGGCGTGGGCGTGAAGTTAAGCACTACCACTACCATCTCCCGGGCGGAACGGGACTTGCGCATAAAGCTGAGAGTACTCTGCTCAGTGTCATTGCAATCGATCCATTCAAATCCTAGCGGCTCGAAGTCAAGTTCATGTAGCGCCCCTTCCTTGCGATAGGTGTGATTCAGAGTTTGCACCCAGCGCTGGAGTCCGGCGTGGGCTGGGAATTCGAGCAAGCTCCAGTCAAGACCCTCTTCGTGATCCCACTCCCGCCACTGACCGATTTCCCCTCCCATAAAGAGTAGTTTTTTGGCCGGTTGTCCGTACATGTAGCCAAATAAGAGCCTGAGACTGGCAAATTTCTGCCAAATATCTCCCGGCATCTTGCCCATGAGCGAGCCTTTGCCGTGTACAACCTCATCGTGCGAGAGTGGCAGGACAAAGTTTTCGCTGAAGGCGTAAAGAGCTCGAAAGGTAAGTTGGTTATGATGATACTTTCTAAAGATCGGATCCTTAGACATGTAGGTCAAGGTGTCGTGCATCCAACCCATATCCCATTTCATCCCGAAGCCCAGGCCACCCAAATAAGTAGGGCGAGAAACTAGAGGCCATGAGGTTGATTCCTCGGCTATGGTCTGCACATCTGGATGAACTCGGTAAACTTCCTCGTTGAGGCGACGGAGAAAGCTGATGGCCTCGAGGTTTTCACGGCCCCCGTAGACATTGGGAATCCACTCGCCTTCTTCACGAGAATAGTCCAGATAGAGCATGGAAGCAACCGCATCCACCCGCAAGCCATCCGCGTGATAGGTATTCAACCAGTAAAGAGCACTACTTATGAGAAAACTGCGGACCTCGGCCCTCCCATAGTTGAAGATGAAGCTGTTCCAATCCGGGTGGATTCCTTTTTGCGGATCCGTATGTTCATAAAGATGCGTCCCGTCAAAAAAACCAAGGGCGTGCTCATCTGTGGGGAAATGCGAGGGCACCCAGTCCAAAATCACCCCAATGTCATCTTGGTGTAGATAATCTATGAGATACATGAAATCCTGTGGTGAGCCGTATCGGCTGGTGGGAGCAAAGAACCCTCTCACCTGGTAACCCCAAGAGCCATAAAAAGGGTGCTCCATCACCGGCAGAAACTGCACGTGGGTGAAGGCCGACTTCTGTATGTACTCCGCCAGCCGGGGAGCAAGCTCCCTGTAGGTCAGCCAACGATTGTCCTCTTCAATCAGTCTCGTCCACGAGCCTAGATGAATTTCGTAGATCGAAATGGGGGAATCTGGCGAAATGCGGCTACCACGGACTGCCATCCACTCCTGGTCACCCCAGGTGTAGTCCAAATCCCAAACGATGGAAACGGTCTCCGGAGGGGGGACATTGTAGAAAGCGAAGGGATCGGCCTTATCCACCCGATAGCCGTCATAACGAGAAACGATGTGGTACTTGTAACGGACACCTTTGTCCACTCCGGGAATGAACCTTTCCCAGATTCCCGAGCGGTCTCTGGGTTGGAGGGAGTGACTTTCCTTGCTCCAGCCGTTAAAGTCACCCATGACAAAAACCTTCTCAGCATCGGGAGCCCAAACTGCAAAGTAAGTTCCCTGGAGACCCCCTTCCGAGATCAGGTGTGATCCTAGTTTTTCATGCAAACGGAAATGGCTTCCCTCGTTGAACAGGTAGAGGTCTTGCTCTGTAAGCAAGGTAATCTGTTTGTCGGCGTCTGCCATGGTTTAATTCCAGCGTGTTTCTCCCGCGCGGCGCAAGGGGTTGTGCTCCGCAGCGACACAAGCATGTGCTGTTCCGCTTAAGATAGCAAATGTTGCTTAGTTTTAATAGCACTTACCATCAACATGGCGCATAGGGCGTAGCGTCCGTTGTCAGTTGCGGCAAAGCCTTGGACAGGGGCTGGTGAATAGAGGTCAGAGGACGGAAGCCGGAGGTCGGAGGACCAGAGGACGGAGGCCAGATGACAGAAGACAGAATTTCGGATAACGGATAACGAATAAAGGATAACCTTGTATCCCGTTCACCGTTTACCGTTTGACGACTTCTACGATTTCTACGACTTCTACGACTTGAACGGCTTGAACGACTTAAACGGTTTATTCCGCTTACGGCTTACCGCTTACCATATGGACTCCCGTTAAATAAAAAATGACAGAATCTTCTGACCCTTTCTTGACATAGGTATTTGTTGTGATATACTTCTTTACCCTACTAGCAAGGTATGACATTTGAAAGGGGGTGGTGATATGGATATGGTCATGTGTGACGACGACATGTGTTGTTGTTGCCCTGTCTTGTTGAACGGTAGGGCTTGGGGCTCTTACCCGCAGGCGGTTTCGTTGACCAGATCCTGCATGGCACCATCCCGGAGCCTCCCCCAAGTCTGATCGACACCCAACGGGTTCCCGCCGCCTTACCTTTTATCTAAGCAACCAGGACTACACCAGCTTCAAAGTGTTTAGGCATAGATCCATGTGCCTTGGGAAGGAAGATCATGAGTATAGTACAACAGTCTGTTGATAAGGAGAGGGAAGCCTGCCGCCTGGCCTTTGATATCAGTACTAAAATCCGCGATCAGCTGCCACCAATTATCTCGAAGGTCGTTATCTCCAGCCTTGATCCCGACTTGTTTGCCCATGTGGACGCGGAACTTATTCCATCCACGGAGCTGACCGTCGAGATCGTTCGCCGCGCAAGACAATTGTTATTCCCAGGTTACTTCAACAGGCAGGTATTGGATGCTAATCAGTTGGAATACTCCATTGGGGTTGAGGTGACCCGGCTTTTCGAAACCCTTGCTGAAGGAATCGCTTTGAGTATTCGACATGATTGCCAACGATACCAGCTGGTTTGCACCCAATGTCAGGAGCGAGGCCAAAGAGAAGCCGTCAATTTTTTAGAGCATCTCCCGGAAATACGTAGGATTCTGACAACCGATGTCCAGGCTGCCTATGATGGTGATCCTGCCGCCAAGACCATCGATGAGGTGATCATAAGCTATCCGGGAGTACTGGCCACAACCATTCACCGGATCGCTCACCAACTCTGGCTGCAGGACATTCCTCTCCTGCCGAGAATGATGTCGGAGTATGGGCACAGCATCACCGGTATAGATATTCACCCGGGAGCGACAATTGGTGAGAGTTTTTTTATTGATCACGGCACCGGAGTGGTCGTCGGGGAGACCACCGAGATCGGCAAACGGGTGCGAATCTATCAAGGGGTGACCCTGGGAGCCCTCTCTCTGCCTAAGGAAGAGGTGGAACAGCTGCGATATAAAAAGCGGCACCCGACTATAGAAGACGATGTCACTATCTACGCCGGTGCCACCATACTGGGAGGCGAGACGGTAATCGGGGCGGGCTCTGTAATCGGCGGCAGTGTCTGGATTACCTCTGCGGTTCCCCCGGGAACCAAGGTTTATCTGGCCCCGCCTAAGCTAATTTACCAGAATTCACACTCAGACGACCATGTGAGGTAAGGGTAAATGAAAATAAATACTGATATCGGTTATACCATCGGTCGTACTCCCCTGGTTCGGCTCAAAAATATTGCCAAGGAATCGGGCGCCAGGATTTTGGCAAAGTTGGAATTCTTCAATCCCTTGGGCAGCGTCAAGGACCGCATCGGCCGCAGCATGATTGAGGCGGCAGAGGTCGAGGGCAAGTTGAAACCTGAGGGGGTGATCATAGAACCCACCAGTGGCAATACAGGCATTGCCCTGGCAATGATTGCTGCCAGCAGGGGCTACCGGTTGATTCTCACCATGCCTGAGACCATGACCGTGGAGAGGCGCAAGTTACTCACGAGATTGGGCGCTGAACTGGTGCTTACCCCTGGAAGTGAGGGCATGAAAGGTGCGATCAGCAGAGCCCAGGAACTTTTAACCACAACTCCCCGGGCCCTTATGCCAGATCAATTCTCCAATCCGGCCAACCCTGCCATTCATCGAGAGACTACCGCCCTGGAGATCTGGAACGACACGGACGGCGAGGTTGACATTTTGGTTTCAGGTGTTGGTACCGGAGGGACTATCACCGGCGTGGCAGAGGTAATCAAGGCCAAAAAGGTTTCTTTCAAGGCCATTGCTGTGGAACCGTCCGAATCGCCGGTTCTTTCTGGGGGACAACCCGGTCCGCACAGGATTCAAGGTATAGGAGCCGGCTTTGTGCCGGCGGTACTCCGAGTTGATCTAATCGACGAGATAATCCAGGTCAATGCCGACCTTGCTGAAGAAATGGCGGCACGGCTGGCGAGGGAAGAAGGAATACTGGCCGGTATTTCGAGCGGCGCGGCCACTTGGGCTGCTCTGCAGGTGGCCGAGCGACAAGAGAACAAGGGCAAGACTATTGTGACGGTGCTGCCCAGTACCGGTGAACGTTATATAAGCACCTGGCCGTAGGCCAGCAGACAGCTGGCAGGAGGCAGCTGGCAGCCTTGAATTTTTTACTGCCAGCTGCTAGCTGCCCGCTACCAGCTGCGAATGGAGGGGGGTGGTCTCATGCTATGGATAATGGTTGGCCCCGGTAGGGGTCTGAGGGAGAGAATGTCAAAAATAAAGAAAATTTCGCGCCCATGTGTTACTAAGGGGCCTAATTCAATAATGGCCATTCAAATCCGCGGATTAAATTAGGCGGAGGAAGTGTCACCCTGAACGACATTCCAGTCTACACCGGTTTCGCTGCGGTGGACTTCTTCTTAGGAGCCACCGCCATACCCGACGACGACCCACGAAATAAAATCCATCCAGGCAAATTTCCTTACGGCGGAGGCCATCTGATTGAAGACTTAGTTGCCGGTAGGGATGCCAAGCTCGTTGCCCGTGCCTATGGTACTGACTGCTATCCCCGCCGCAAGCTCGAGACCTGGGTGAGGCTCGAGGACCTGAACGAGGCAGTGCTCTTCAATATGCGAAACTGTTACCAAAACTACAACGTGGCGGTAAACCTGTCTGACCATATAATCTATACCTACATGGGGGTTCTTCACCCCAAACTGCGTAACGCCACCTACTGTAGCGCAGGCCAACTGAGCCCTCTGCTCAACGATCCACTTTACCGTACTATTGGGATAGGAACACGTATATTCCTTGGTGGTGGTATTGGCTATGTGGTGGAAAGGGGCACGCAGCACAACCCCGACGTACCTCGCAACGACCAGGGAGTGCCTCGCATGGGAGCCGGGACCCTGGCAGTTATGGGTGATTTAAAGCAGATGAGCCACCACTGGCTGCGCGGTGCTTCTTTTACCGGCTATGGGGTCACCCTGGCTGTGGGCATTGGCATACCCATTCCTATTCTGGATGAGGAGATGCTGAGCTACACAGCGGTAAGCGACAAAGACATAGTCGCCCAGGTGGTTGATTACAGTGAAGCATACCCCAATTGCATTCCAGGCAGCTTGGGCGAAGTCACCTATGCTCAGCTCAAGTCTGGCTCCGTAACGGTAAAGGGCAAGAAAGTACCTACTGCCGGGCTGTCTTCTTATTCCAGGGCCAGGGAAGTTGCCAATACCCTGAAGGACTGGATTACGGAAGGCTCTTTCCTCCTCAGCGAACCTGTGGCACCCGTGCCGTCGAAGGATTCTGGCATCAGATTCAAACCCCTTCAGGAGAGGCCGATCTTCAACAACGCTCGGGTGGCGGTAGATTAATGACGGAGGTTTCAGTGTTCAGGTTTCAGTTTTGGTTTTCTCTTCTCTGACACCTGAAACCTGACACCCGACACCTTTGATTGGAGGTATAAAATGGCAACAAAACGTTTGGTGTTAAATTTTCCACCACATTTGATCGACCAGCCGGTCACATATCAACTAATCACGGAGCATAACTTAAGAATCAACATTCTAAGAGCCAGAATCACCCCCAGAGAATGGGGTAGATTGGTGGTAGAGGTCAGCGGTAAGAAAAAAGATCTCGATGCAGGCCTGCAGTCTGCTGCCAGTTTGGGGCTGGATATCAAACCCCTTGCCCAGGATGTGCAATGGGATGCAGACAAGTGCATCGAGTGCACCGCTTGCTCTTCCGTCTGTCCCACTGGTGCATTGTCTGTTGCAAGAAAAGAGATGCGGGTCTCCTTTGACCACGAAAAGTGCATTGCCTGTGAACTCTGTATCCCCGTCTGTCCTTATCAGGCCATGCAAATTACCTTTTAGCTGAACTACCAGGTCCGGCAGGAACCCAGGGTGGCCGCGGTCACCCTGGGTCTTTGCTGCTCTAGGGATAAATGTCTGACTTTCGCACACGCCTGTCAGCAAAACTTTCCCCTTGGCTCACCAACTTTCGCAAAAAGCTATTTTTACTTATCCCCTTATGATCTTGTCAAAAATCCTTTGTCCCTGAAAAAATTTATGTTAAGATTCCTACTAACCACATAGGCTAAGTGTCCTAAGATCGAGCACTCCTTTATCCACCAAATATATCAACTGGAGAGCATAACTTCAATGTTACCACGAACTCTTAAGAGCAAATTGCTCCTTGCAGTCTCGGCTCTGGTTATCGGAAGTGGGTTGCTCATCTCGCTGATGGTTACCGAGCGTTACAGCGTGAGTCTATTGGAGGCTTTAACTACTCAGGCTGAAAATACGGCTCAACTGGTTTCGCTCGAGGCAGTGGATAAAATCCTTGCCGACAATCAGGTGGCTCTGGAGAAGATGCTGGACCACCACATGCGCAGCAACTCCTCTTTGGCCTACCTATTTATTCTGAAGAAGGGCAAGATTCTGGCCCACACCTTTAACACCGAAGTACCCAGTGGACTAGTTAAGGCCAACAGTTCAAATCCCGGTCAACAATTCAACCTTAGACAAATCACCTCCACCAAAGGCGAGCATTATCTTGACATCTCCTGGCCGATCCTTGCCGGAATGGGAGGGGAATTAAGAGCCGGTTTCTCTGAAAGACCTTACCGGCAGCAAATGCTGAAGTTATGGTTACAGATGAGCGGTCTTACCCTTGCCATTCTCTCCGTCGCCCTCACCCTGTCTCTTCTCTTTGTGAGGAAAATAACCCGTCCTCTGGTCGCCCTGGCTGATGCTACCCAAAAGATCGACAAAGGAGAATGGGACGTGGGGCTGCAAGTGCACGGTAACGATGAAGTTGGAAAATTGGCTGGCTCCTTCAATCAGATGGTTGCTCATCTGAAGGAGTACACCCGCAGGCTGGAAGAGCAAACGTTAGAACTGGAACGAGCACACTTCCAGACCCGAACCGTCTGCAGCATAGTTCAGGAAATTGGAGCTTTGCGTTCCCTTAATGAGATGGGATCACATCTGATAAAGACATTTCAGAACATGCTGAAGTGCAGTCGTATGGCATTTTTGCTTTTTAACGACAACCAAGATATCCTCTTTTCCCTCACGGCCAGCGAGCTTAAGACTTTCAAAGAAGCAAAACACTTAAGAAATGTTGCTTCTGTCCTAAAGGGAAAGGCAAGAGTTATCTCCAGCAGGAGAAAAATTCTCTCGCCCCCTTTGGTTCCTGATGAGTTTCACACTACCCCAGGGCAAACCATAATCCCCATAAGACGTGGTCAACAAGCCTTTGGCTGCCTGACAGTCGGTTGCCCGGCAGAGTGCCGCTGTAATGACAGTGAAATTGAAGTAGTGTCCGCAATGTTGGCCCAGGCAGCCGGGGTCATCAAAAGGGCGGTGCTGCAGGAGGAGGAAATGCGCGATCTCCAAAGCCGAATGGAAACCTCGGCAGGGTTCGGTGGCATCGTCGGCAAGGACTCCAAGATGCAGTTGATCTACAAAATGATTGAGGATATTGCTCCCACAGATGCCACTGTTCTCATCCAGGGAGAGAGCGGCACCGGTAAGGAGCTGGTGGCCCGGGCCATACACTTTGAGAGCTCTCGCAAGAACAAGCCTTTCGTGGTCATCAATTGCTCGGCCTATCCTGCCACCCTTTTAGAAAGCGAACTCTTCGGTCACGAGAAAGGTTCTTTTACCGGGGCCATCCGCCAAAAAATTGGACGCTTCGAACAGGCCCACGGGGGCACCGTATTCTTGGATGAGATTGGAGAGATCCATCCCTCGGCCCAGATAAAACTACTCCGAGTGCTTCAGACCCAGAAATTGGAGCGGTTGGGTGGGGAAAAGACTCTGTCGGTGAATCTGCGAATCCTGGCGGCCACCAACAAAGACCTGCTTGGAGAAGTGAAAAAGGGTCAGTTCAGGGAGGATCTCTACTACCGGCTCAACGTGATTCCTATCTTCCTGCCGCCACTTAGAGAGCGCCGTAATGACATCCCTCTGTTGGCCCGCTGTTTTCTCCAGCGTTTCGGCACAGAGCAAAGAAAAAAGATCCAGGGTTTTAGTGCTGAAGCCATGAGATTGCTCATGGACCACCAATGGCCGGGCAATGTGCGCGAATTGGAGAACACCGTAGAACATGCCACGGTTCTGGCCAAAAGCGGTCGGATTGAGGCGGCGGACCTACCGGCGGTAATCCGCACCGCTCCATCCTTGGCCCAGATCACCAGAGTACCCACTATGGAGGAGCATGAGATAAGAATCTTGCAGGACGCCTTGGAAGAATGCGGCTGGAATAAAAAACAAACGGCCAAAAGGTTGGGCATCAGTCGCAGTACTCTCTATGACAAATTGAAAAAATATCAGATAAGCGAACCCACAACCCATTGATTTTTAGGAGTTTCCTCAAAAATATTATGGTCACATAGGCCACGGGGAAGCTACTCCACAACGGGCACGATTCGCTCCATCTATTGGCAGGATTCCTGTTTAGTGAGTGCCATACTTTCATGCACGCCCTGTCAAAGCAGAGATGAGCGGAGATAGATTGCTCAGAGACCGGCTGTCTCGCAGCCTCTCCTTTTGTGGCCTTCGTGCACCAAAGGTGAACTGGCTCCTGAACAAAGGTTGGATGAATGAGCCACTCGTTTTTGGGAAAACTCATGATTGATTTTGACTTAAGGACAGTGTAGTATTTCAGGACACAGTTAAATCGGCGTATTTTTGAAATAAAACTGCATCTGCTAAAAATAGTGTCCCCGAATCAACCATGGCATACCCACTAAATGAAACACGGTATTCCTGGCGCAATACCCGATGAGGCTCGCGCAGGCGACCGAGTCTTGTAACTGTTTCTAACAGATTTTACCTTTTATCCTAATAGGTTAACACCTTTACTGAAAGCATTCCCTTGCTATCTTTTCTCAGCCTTCAATTGAGTATTCTTAGCCCTGGCACAGGAATTGCCATAGTAGAGCACAGAATTCTTTGCCCAGCCGACGGCATACACTCTCCCGAGTCACCTTTAGCGGGGACCCATCATGGAGGAGCCTGTAGTGGTGGTAAATGCAAATGCGGAACAGTGCCAAAAGCTGTGCGCGGCGCTGGAGCAGGAGCATTTTCGCACAACTGCCTTGCATTCTCTCGTACCATTGGAGGAAAAAGTCAAGGAGGGTAATTGTCGGGTGGTTATTCTGGATTTAGACAGTCTGCCAGTGGACAATTTTTTATTTATCGTCGGCCTGTCGAGCCGCCCATTCCATCCGGAACTGGAGGAAGCTATGAGCCGCCATATCTCTTCCTGCCTGAGCAAACCGGTGGATGTGGAGGAACTTGTTTACTGGATAAAAAGTATTTGTCAAGGTTGAACCGTCTTACTTTTTTGCCAACACACCAAAACCAAGAGGTGGAAAGTTGAGATCATCTAGGACGATAGTTACATTCCTTTTGCTGGTGTTCGCTTTATTATTGGTTATGGTTAACTCCAGGGCCGAGGCTGCCGACGAGGACAATTGTCTCATGTGCCATAAGTATCGATTCCTTGGCAGAATTGATGAGAAAGGCAACAAGATCAATTACAACGTCGATCCAAGAATTTATGACGAAACTGTTCACCGGACTATCTCCTGTAGGGAATGTCATACCTACATCAAGAAGATTCCTCATGCTCCCGTAACCGAACAAGTCAACTGTGGAAATCTCTGCCACGTGATCACGCCCTTTTCCAAGCAGAGATTTTCCCACCAGAAGATAATCGAAATATTCAACACCAGCATCCACGCACCGAAGCCGGATGATTCTCCCGAACAGCTGGCAGCGAAACCCACCTGCAAATTTTGCCATCTCAATCCCATGTACACTTTGCCAAAACACGCTTTTCCCTATGATGTTTCGCTGCGCCGATGTCTGAACTGCCATCAGAAAAAGGGGGTTACTCTGGCCTACAAACACATAACCCACCGCATACGAAGAAAAACCTCGAGATCATCTCAACAAATCGTCGCCCTGTGTGCCAAGTGCCATGCAGATAAGGAGCTCATGGAAAGATTCAAGCTTTCACAAGAGGCCCTTACTGCGGTGCAAACCTACAAACGATCGATTCATGGTGAATCGGTAACCCTGGGCTCCCAAGACACGGCAGACTGTATCAGTTGCCATGCCTCCAACAAACTGCACGATATCTACAAGAAAGAGGATAGGCGGGCCACAATCTTTTCAAAAAACATTGACAGAACCTGTAGACAATGCCACCAACAGACAAACAGGTGGTTTGTGGAAATCGCTGTCCATCCGGCACCTGAACATGAGGAAAATCCCATTGTCTATTTTATCAGCCTTTCTCTCAGCTTTGCCATGTACGGAACCGTGTTTGGCCTGGTAGGCCTTATGCTCCTCGAGACCTACGGCAGAAAAACGAGGGGGATAAAATTCCTCTTACGACATGGGACCTCGTGGCGAGGCAAGGCAAGAGTTAAAGAAAAACAGGCAAAACCTACGGAAAAAGAATGATTCTTGGAGGAATGAATGGTTTCATCACCTGACGCTGCCACAGCTCCTGTCGAAAAGGCCGGAGCCAGAGAAGAATATTTCACCTATGTTGAGGGGGTCGGACACATCCCGCGGGATATCTACAAACATGTGAAATCCGATCCGACCGGTGACCTGCCCCGCTATTCCCCTCATATCGTTATCCAGCATATCTTGGTCTCCTCAACTTTCATTGTCCTGGCCGCAACAGGATTGTCCCTGCTTTTTGCCGACGCTTTCTGGGCTCCTTACGTTACTAAATTGTTCGGGGGGGCGGACTTAGCAAGACATATTCACCGGATAGCGGCAGCCATCATGATATTTGCCGCTGTCTACCACATTTTGACCATTGGTGCAGGTACTATCAAAAAGGTTCTGAAAAACGAGTTTGATTACAGGAGAACGCAGATCCCCAGGCTTAAGGATCTCTATGACCTGATCCACGACATAAAGTACTTCCTCGGACTCGAGCCTTATCGTCCAAAGATGGAAAAGTTCTGCTACAAGCAAAAACTTCATTATTTGGCAATAATCTGGGGCACTACCGTGCTGGTAGCGGCAGGGCTGGCCTTGCTCTATCCTGGGGCAATGGCAAAAACAATACCTGAGGCAATCTTTAAAATATCCCCTGAGGCAGCGACAGGAGGAGGGTTTCCTTCTTTCCTTCAGGATCTCGCCAGACTCATGCACGCCGACGAGGCGGTGATGGCTTTGGTCGTCATCGCTTTATGGCATTTGGCCAACGTCCATATCGTCCCGGGAAGGTTTCCCTTCCAATGGACGTTCTTGACGGGGAAAATTACCAGGGAACATCAAATAGAGGAGCATTTTTTGGAATATATTCATAATCTGCATGAGATTCCCGAAGAAAAAGAGTACATGAGAAATCTTTTGATAGAAAAGGGGTTCGAAGCTCCCAGGACCATGGACGTTTGCCCTCCGGAACCACCGATTGAACCCGGTTCTGCAGAAGAATCACCACCCGAAAAAGAGGAGAACTAAACCTTGATTGGAGAGCCAAAAAGACAGAATCACCCTTTGACAGCCTACGCAATCGGCCTCGTGGTCATGTTGATTACGGGTATTGTCCTTGCCGGCACCCTGTATCATCTCACCCTTTCTCCTGACGGTCCTGAACTGTTGAGGCCCCTCGTCTCCTTATTCTCTACGAAAGAACCTTCTCTGATCATGGATGAAGCCAAGCGCCTTCAAGATTTACAGTTGCACAAACATTTTCATCATATCGTGCCGTTCCCTCAACTGCCTGAAGACAAACGTCCGACCTGTTTCATCTGCCATTCTGATTATCCCCACAGCAAGAATAAAAAGATCAGGTCGATCTTGAATATGCATACCCAGTATTTCTTTTGCGAATCATGTCATATAAAGGAGAAAGCAGGAGAGGGTATATTTTACAAGTGGTATAGTCCTCTTGAAGAGAATCCACAGGGGCCATTTTTTGGTACAAGTTATGATCCTCAAACCGGCAATCTTATACAGGTGAAAGACAAGTTCGCAAAAATTGCTGCATATTTCAGAAAGGGGATCAAATTAGAATTGGCCATCCAGCATCAGGACGCACCTTTAGCCAGGGATTTTATGAAGGTACGGGATAAACTTACCCCGGAACAACGAGAGGGAGTGAAAAATCAATTTCATCAGAACATAAAGCCCAAGGGCCATGATTGTAAGGACTGCCATTCAAAGCAAGGTATTCTCAACTTTAAAAGGTTAGGATTCTCTGAAAAGAGGACTGCCGATCTAGAGAATTTAAATATTACCGGCATGCTGACAAAATACGAACAATTCTATCTACCAGACTTGTTTAAGGAACCAAGTCAAGCTAACCTTAAAAAGTAAAGAATCCGGGCCCTGCTGACCTGGCTCTCAGTTGCCCCTGAGAGGGAATGGCTCAGGGCGCAAGGTGCGGAGCACAAGGCAAAGACAACCAAAAAACTTATCCTCGTCTTTCCTTATGGTTTGCGCCTTATGCCTTAAACCTTTTGGGACGGCTAAGTTAGTTTGTGCCGATCCGGAAACCATGTTTCTGGATGTCATTCTGAGGAGTCCCGCCAATGGCGGGACGACGAAGAATCTCGAGATCCTTCGCGGAGTTTATCCTGAGCGACTCGACCTGAGGACTTCGAGTGAGCCTCCGTTCGGCCCGAGCCTTTCGGCAGTGAGCTCAAGGTCGAACTGCTCACGGCCGAGGGCAGTCGAACTCCTCGCCGACACGTCTCGCCGAAGGGCTCAGACTGACATTGGGGAGCTTCCGGAAGGACACTACTTAACTCCGAACTGGCTCAAAGGTCTAGGTCCCCGGGACTGTGACGAACGAATCGGATAGAAGGTGATTTTTCTCCGTAAACTTCAAAGACCCTTTCATGACTGCCTTAAAAACCGCTTCTATTAATCTCAGTCTCGTTCTTTTTCTAGCGTTCTTTCCCGGCAAGTCTTACTCCCTAGAGTGCATCAACAGTAAGTCTCTTCCAGACATCTCCACCGAGGCCAATCAGCCCAGTGACCTTTCCCTTGGCCCTAACGGCTACGTCTACCTGGTGGATGGGGTGAACAACAGGGTAATAGTTCTAGACCGGCAAGGCAGAGTGAAAATTACCTTTGGACAGGAAGGAACAGGTCAAGGGGAATTCAAACACCCTATGGGGATTGACATCTCCAAGGACGGCATGGTTTACATAGCTGATTCCGGCAATCACCGGATACAGGTATTT
>JARRNM010000144.1:0-8200 GCA_037384945.1 Deltaproteobacteria bacterium | reverse complement strand
GCCTCTTCCTCGCCTGCCTCAACGGGAGGCTTCACGGCTACCTCTTTCTTTGGCGGTAACAACGCACAGCCCATGACAATGAATGGCAACAACCAGAGAGCTATCCTTTGGACAATCTCTACCCTGAGTTTCATCAATTCTTCCCGTTGAGGCAGGCGAGGAAGAGGCGATACAGCAGTTGGCTATGGCGGAAAAGCTATTTAAGGAGGGTAATCTGGAGGAGGCATCCCAGCGTTACCGAGAGCTTGCCATGGCCTTTCCTCGAAGTCCCCAGGCAGCGAGGGCGGTGCTTAGACAAGGGGAGATTGACTATCGTTTGGAGAGTTACCTAAAGGCTGTTTCATGGTTTCAACAAGTCATAAGCGATTATCCCGGCAGACCCGAGGGAGATGAAGCACGTCTCTGGCTACTTCGTTGCTATGTCAAGCTGGAACGTTTCAATGACGCAGTGGAGACCGGGAGATCTCTGTCAAGCTATTTACCTGAGAAGTCTCAAAAAGCTATGGCTGCAGAAATTGTGGGAGACGCCGAGGCGGGCCGATTGAACTACGCCAAGGCAGTAAAGTGGTACGTCAAGTCATACGAACTCACCGAGGAAGACAAACGTATCTTTCTGGCCGCCAAGGTGGACACCGTACTCAAGCACCTCGGCAGAGACGAGGTAGACACGCTACTGGCTGAGTATCCACAGACCTTTCCCAATCTTCAACTGCAGACCCGTAGGGTGGAAATAGACATGGAGAGTGGGCGGTTTGGTGTGGCTAAAGAACAATTGCAAGCACTAATCGATAGATGGCCCGACCAGCCCCTTGTCGACACCTGGAAAGGTATGAGCGAAAAGATTGAAGAGTGGATGAAAGTTGATATGACTTCCGTAGGCTGCATACTGCCTCTGAGTGGTCGTTATCAAGCCTATGGAGATAGGATTTTGCGTGGGCTAGCAATGGGGGCCCAGCATTTCAAGAATAACGGTGGTGACATTCAGCTGATTATCAAAGATAGCGCTGGCGACCCAGATCTCGCCGTGGCTGCGGTGCGTGACCTTGTTCTGGACAAGAAGGTTGCTGCCATTATTGGGCCTTTAAGCCGGGTTGCTGCCGAGGCGGCTGCTGAGGAAGCGGAGAAACTCTGGGTTCCCATAGTTACTCTCACCCAAAAAGAGGGTGTAAGCCAGATTGGTAACTACGTATTCCGCTACTTTCTCAGCAATGAGGAACAGACAAGGGCCCTGGTGGATTATGCCGTACTTGGCCTTGATTACAAACGTTTTGCCATTCTTTATCCAGCTGACAGTTACGGTACAAGACTCATGAACCTCTTTTGGGATGAACTGGAGCAGTTGGGCGGAGAGGTAAGAGGAATCCAAACCTACGATCCCTCCCAGACAGATTTTGCCGATCAGATTAAAAAGCTGGTTGGTCTTTACTATCCCCGAATAGAGGATGAGACCACCGGCGGCTCAGAGGAAGTGACGGGTAAGGAAAGTTTGTCAGCGGGGTTGAAGGGAGAAGCCTCCGGAGATCTAGAGGAAGAACCGAGTCCCATTGTGGACTTCGATGCTATCTTTATCCCAGATAGCTACAGTCAAGTGGGTCTAATCGCCCCTCAGTTAGCGTATCACGACGTCACGGGGGTGAGACTGTTGGGGACGAACCTGTGGAATTCTGAAAAACTGATCGACATGGCCGGGCCTTATCTGCAGGACGCTGTCTTCGTGGATGGTTTTTTCGCAGGAAGTGGCCTACCTCTGACCAGGCAATTTGTCCAAAGCTATGAAGAGACTTTCGGGGGAAAGCCTGGGTACCCCGAGGCCCAGGCCTATGATACGATGCGCTTGCTTGTAGAGGCCCTCCGTCAGCCCGGGGTGACATCCCGACCTATGCTCCGTGATGCTCTGTTGGGAATACGGTCCTTGCCTGGAGTAGCAGGTGTTGCCTCGGTCGGCCCTGATGGAGAGGTGAGCAAGCCCCCTTTTCTGATTACTATCTACCGAAGACAGATGGAGGAGATCCAGGTGGATTTCGAAATGTTACGCCAACAGCGGCGGCAATACCTGGAATATTTCGGTGGGGAGGGAATGCCTTCGCCAGAAAGACCCGTACCTGTGACCGTTCTCGCTCCATCCGTATCACCGAGTAGCCAGTGAACAGCGGTCGGCCGGCAGAAGTCAGAGGTCGGAGCTCAGAGGGCAGATGACAGACGACAGACGACAGATGACAGCAGAAAGAGGGCAGCAGGCAGTGTAGTTATCCGTTATAAGTTATTCGGAAGTATCTCCCTGTGAGCTGTGATTCATGATTTGTGAGTTGAATTGACGATTTCTACGATTTTCACGATTTTTACGACTTCTACGATTTGAACGATCCATAACCTATAGCCCATTACCATAATTTTTGGCATTTTAGACACTTTAGACATTTTAACCATTTGCTATGTTGAGGGGAAGTAGATGAAAATTACCATTGCAGAGGTTGAACACGTTGCCAAACTTGCTCGTCTACAGATCAGTTCCGAGGAGAAAGAGAATGTCACGGAGCAGATGAACAGGATTTTGCTCTATATGGAAAAGCTCAATGAGTTGAATACCGTGGGGGTCGAGCCAACCTCGCATGTGCTTGACCTGCACAATGCTTTTCGGGCCGATGCTGTCAAGGAGTCTTTAGCCAGAAAGCAGACACTTGAAAATGCTCCAGAGGCGAATGAGGCGGAGTTTATTGTGCCGCGGATTATTTAGATTTCTTGAACAGTGTGGTAGAGGCTGACCATGCAGTTATATGAATTGACCGTACACCAACTTCGTGAATTATTGGATCAGGGAGAGATTACCGCCGTAGAAGTGACAGGTTCCATCTACGAGCGCATAAAGAAATTGGAGCCCACGGTTGCTGCCTATCTATGCCTTGCTGAAGAATCGGCAATGGAGGAGGCTCGAGCCTGGGATAAGCGGGGCTTTAACCACAAGACAAAACCTCTGGCCGGTGTGCCATTGGCCATAAAGGATGTCATCTGTACCAAGGGAATTCGCACCAGTTGCGGTTCAAACATCCTGGCCAATTTTGTGCCACCCTACGACGCCTCCGTTGTTGTGAGACTTAAAGAGGCGGGTGGCATCCTTTTGGGCAAAACGAATATGGACGAATTCGCCATGGGATCCTCCAATGAAAATTCAGCTTTCGGCCCGACGCGAAACCCTTGGAATTTAGAATACATACCTGGTGGTTCCAGCGGTGGTTCAGCAGCAGCAGTAGCAGCAGATGAGTGCATAGCGGCGGTGGGATCGGATACAGGAGGGTCGATACGGCAGCCTGCCTCGCATTGTGGGGTAGTGGGTTTCAAGCCTACTTATGGGCGTGTATCCCGATACGGCTTGGTGGCTTTTGCCTCTTCTCTAGATCAAATTGGTCCGATTACCAAAAATGTCACAGACGCTGCTCTGCTATTGCAGGTAATCGCAGGTTATGATCAGAGTGATTCTACCTCGGTTCCCACGGGGGTGCCAAACTACACCCAGAGCCTGGTGCAAGGATTAAGAGGCATAACCCTTGGAATACCCCGGGAGTACTTCCTCGAAGGGCTGGACCCAGAGGTGGAGCAGGCTGTCCGGGATGCTATCAGGACCTTAGAAGGGCTGGGGGCGAAGTCCAGGGAAGTCTCCCTACCCCACACCGAATATGGGGTAGCAGCCTACTACATAATCGCTCCAGCAGAAGCCAGTTCCAACCTAGCACGCTACGACGGGGTGAAATACGGCCATCGCGACAAAGAAGGCAAGAATCTCATGGAAATGTACCAAAGAAGCCGATCGCAGGGTTTTGGCGCCGAGGTGAAAAGAAGAATCATGCTCGGAACTTATGTGTTGTCAGCTGGGTATTACGACGCCTATTATAAGAAAGCCTTGCAGGTGCGCACCCTGATCCGCCAAGATTTCCTCGAGGTTTTTAAGCAGTGCCAGGTGTTGGTTGCTCCGGTGGCACCTACTGCGGCATTCCCACTGGGGGACAAGGTGGACGACCCCTTGCAAATGTATCTCTCCGATGTCTTTACCCTACCAGCCAGTCTGGCCGGCATTCCAGGTATTTCTGTTCCCTGCGGCTTTACCAGCGAGGGGTTACCCATTGGCTTGCAGATAATGGCCCCGCATTTCGAGGAGGGTTTGGCGCTGCAAGTGGCTTACAACCTGGAGCAGAATACCGATTTCCACCGTCGCCGCCCGCCGTTGAATTCCTAGCCCGGATGTTTCATCAATTCACGTGCTGGGGTGAAAGTGCCCCCCTGCATATTCCTGGCCCCACCATTCCCGAGGTTTCAGGTTTCAGTGTTCAGGTTTCAGCTTTGGTATTCCTTTCCCCTGACACCAAGACCCTGAGCTTAGTGCTTGGGATTTTATATGTTGCTGGGAAACTCTGGCATTCTATTGGGAGAGGAGTTTCCTATAAGGCAAAAGTTATTTTTCAACATTGCTTTATAATTAATAAAATATGACGATAATTAAAGTATAATATGAATAATGTCAGTGGGGCCGCAGTTGCTGTTTGCCCTCTGAAGGCAAACTTTCGCACTAGGCAAATAACTGATTATTCCTGGTCTTAGGCAGACGATTTACCAAGTATATTCCTCCACCCACGAGAGCCATGCCGATCCAAACCATCGGGGTTACCGGCTCAGATAAGACTATTGCCCCTAAAACCGTCCCGAACAACGGGGCGAAAAAGGTGAAGGCTGTGAGCACGCTCACCGGAAAACGGCTGATCATCCAGAACCACAGAAGATAACTAAAGAAGGCAACCACCAAGCACTGATAGGCAAAGGCAGTCAACACCAGTCCATTGAGGTTCGGGCCCTTCAGTTTGTCAAAGATAATCCACCCGGCCGCCAAGATTGGAATGGAGTAGAGGAGCTGAGCGAAAAGAGTTTGATAGTGGCTGATTTGCCGGGTTTGGGACATTCTCTTTATATAGAGTGTAGTGCTCGCCCAGAAGAAGGCAGCTGCCAATTCCATCAGGTCCCCAATCCAATAACCTGAAGGTAACTGCTGGGAGTGGCTTCGGAAGACAGAGAAAATACCCGCGAAGGCAAGAAACAAACCAGCCATTTTTCTGGGGGTGAGAGGATCATCTTTCAAGAAGAAGTGTGCTCCCAGGGTTACCCAGAACGGATGGGTGTAGAGAAAGATTACCGACCTGGAAGCGGTGGTGAAGGCCAGGCCCCAATAAATGAGGAGAAATTCACTGCCAAAAAGACAGCCAATGATGATCCCGTGGATCATGTCCTTTCGCTTTAGGGACAAAGACAGCCCGGTCAAGCGGGCATAGAACCATAACAGCCAGCCAGCTATGACTGACCTGCTGACGGCGGCCAGCATAGGCGGGATACCCTGGTTGCTTATGCGAATGCTTACTAGATTTGCCCCCCACAGGAAGCAGAGAAAGATTTGCAACAGACCATAGGGCAGTGGGAGGGGATTCATTCCTCCTCCCTAAAATACCCTTTCGGTATCACCACGATTCCCCTGGGGGTCACGGTGAAACGCTTTCGGTCTTCGCTCGGATTGTAGCCGATTGTGGTTTTGGCTGGGATGACGTTGTTTTTATCAATAATTGCTTTTTTAATCTTACAGTGTCGCCCTACCACGACTCTATCCATAATGACCGACTCGTCAACTTGAGCCCAGCTGCGAACTATGACATTGGGAGATAGCACAGAGTTTCGCACAATGCCACTGACGATGCATCCGGGAGATACCAGGGAATCAAGGGCTTTACCCACCCGAAAACCATCGGTCCGTTCGGTGGCGAAGACAAACTTGGCGGGCGGCGCAGCAACCTGATAGGTGCGAAGGGGCCACCTTTGCCCGTAGAGATTAAAATAAGGATCTACTCCGGTGAGATCCATGTTGGCATTCCAATAGGCATCCAGGTTGCCCACGTCACGCCAATAGGCAGAATCTCGGGTATGTGGTTCTAGCTGCAACCTTCGTTCGCCGCCCTCCATGGTCATGTAAATATAGTCTTCAATTTTGTTCTGCTTTCGGTAAGGATAGGCATAGATTCGGTGAGAATCCAACAAGTTAGGAATGATGTCACGGCCAAAGTCGTCTTCATTGCCGGATTTCAGGATGTCAAGGAGCACCTCGGTTTGAAAGATGTAGATCCCCATAGAGGCAAGGATATGGTTGGGGTCGCCAGGAATGGTTTTGGGGTCTTTTTTGGGCTTTTCTTGAAAACCAAGAATGCGAAATTTTTCATCCACTTCGGCCACGCCGAACTGATAGGCCAGTTCGGTTCCGACTTCGAGAAGGGAGATGGTGATGTGGGCCTCCTTCTCGTTGTGGTACTGCAGAAATTGGCCATAATCCATCTTGTAAATGTGATCACCGGAAAGAATCAAGACATGACTCGACCTATGGCGCTCAACCAGATAGAGATTCTGGCGAATGGAGTCGGCGGTACCCCGATACCAGTCGAGACCTATCCGCTGCTGAGGAGGGACGATTTTGAGAAAATGGCCCAGCTCCTGACTGAATATGTTCCAGCCGTCTTCCAGATGATCATTGAGAGACTGGGACTTGTATTGTGGTAAAACAATGATTTTGTATATTTGTGAATTGATACAGTTACTCAAGGGTAAATCTATAAGCCGATAAATTCCACCAAAGGGAACCGCAGGCTTAGTGCGGTCCTCTGTGAGCGGCATAAGCCTTTCTCCTCTACCACCTGCCATAACAAAGGCTAGAACATCCTTCATGGGACTATCCTGTGAATAAAGAGTCTTGTCGTGTATTTTATGGTCGTGAACCAGAAATGAGATGTCAGTTTAATCATGGTAATCGTTTTTGTCTATGGTTTTAAAGAAAAACTATTAACCTAGCCCGGATGATTCATGAATTCACGCCTTGGCGTGACTGCGACCGTGGATTTGGCCATCCTTCCGGGCCTCCTCGGGTGTCGCACCCTGCGACGTACCGTTTAGGTACGGTTCGGGTCCAATCCCGCGGTTCCGCGGGACGGTTGCCCGGTGGCACCCCCATCTTCACGGTCTCGCGACAGTAATTCATGAAACATCCGGGCTAAGGGTTGAGGGCAAAGGGGAAATGGAACTACAACAGATCAGCGAGGTGAATAGGGGAGAAAGGGTGGGTCAGAAAAGAGCCGCGACAAACTGTTCGGGGTTGAACTCTTTGAGGTCATCCAAGCCCTCACCCAGGCCAATAAAACGCAGAGGAATTTGAAATTCCTGACAAACTCCCACAACGATGCCACCCTTGGCAGTGCCGTCCAATTTGGTTAGAACCAGTCCTGAGACTCCCAGCTCCTGTTGAAATAGACGGGTTTGGGAGATGGCATTCTGTCCCGTGGTGGCGTCAAGAATCAATAATACCTCATGGGGCGCAGAGTCTATCTGTCGGCTAATGACCCGTTTTACCTTTTTGAGTTCCTCCATGAGATTTACCTTGGTGTGAAGGCGGCCTGCCGTATCTACCAACACCACGTCCACACCACGGGCCTGAGCCGCGTTCATGGCATCGTAAACTACTGCGGCGGGGTCTGCACCACTGCTCTGTTTGATCAGATCCGCACCCAGCCGTTCGGCCCAAAGCGTCAGCTGTTCTATTGCCGCAGCCCTAAAGGTATCGGCGGCAACGAGCATCACCCGCAAGCCTGCGTTCTGTAGATGAGCGGCCAGTTTGGCGAGGGTTGTTGTTTTGCCTACGCCATTCACCCCAACGGCCATGACCACAAAAGGCTTATGGAGTTTGACCTCCAGGGGAGGTGAGTCAACCTCTAAAAAGCGACGGATTTCCTCTTTCAAGTGGCTAAGGAGGCGATCTGTATCGGTAAGCTCATTCCTATGCAGTTTCTCTTCCAGAGAGGCAATCAGTCTGTGGGTAGTTTCAACCCCTAGATCCGAGGTGATCAAAACCTCTTCCAATTCCTCCAGTACGTCTTGGTCAATTGTCTTCTTGCCGAGAAAAATGCGGTCAAGTTTGCTGATGAAAGAATGCCGCGTATTCCGCAGACGGGAGCGCATATAAGCAAAGAACCCGGAAGGTTCCTCACCGTCTGTCTCGGGGGAGTTGTGAGGCAGAACTTCTGGGGTTCTGACTGAGGACGTTACTGCATTCTGGCTCTCAGCATTAACCTCGCTACCACTTGCAGCTGTGTCCTCTTTAGATTTTCTACTGAACCATCTGGCCATAACT
>JARRNM010000143.1:0-16874 GCA_037384945.1 Deltaproteobacteria bacterium | reverse complement strand
TTCTTGCCATGAACCAAGATACTGTAGCTCGGTCTCGAGAGGCAATGTGTGGGCTAGAGTATGAGATGCAATTCCCCAGGAGAACAGTGGGAGAGTTTACCTTATAACGCCCAAGGTAAAAAAGGCAGGGACATTTATGACCCCGCCTCTATCCATTTTGTGATAACGAGTATTTGACTTCATGCAGCAAAGCGAGAGGTTACTGTTAAACTACCAAACCGTAAACGAACACGCCACGACCCAGAATTTAACCCACTTCCCGCTTTAGCGCTTGTGTTGGTGCGAAGTCCCAAAGTGAAAAAATCTTCGGTGACTTTTGTAGTGCTTGCGCTCGGGCGCAAACAGAGCCTTTGCAGCTACCTCACCCATCTTCTCGTAGCCAACAACGCTAGGATGGAGATTATCACCACTGTCGTAGTCCGGAAGCAGTGATGGATAAGGTCCTGGTTGACTGGGGTCGCGCATAGCTCTATCGAAATCAACGACCCCGTCGGGCAAATTGCTCGTGCGGATCCAGTCATTGACTGCCTGGCGCTCTGTTTCGCCGTCTGGACTGAAGTAACCCGCATCGTAGTAGGGCGTTAGAGTTCCGACCAAAATCTTGAGTCCCATCGTATGTACGCGATCGATGATCTGTTTATATCCGGCAATAATGTCATCGGCACTTACGACCTCACCAAAGGCTACGCCGAAGCCGATGTCGTTGATACCTTCAAGCAGAATGACGTGGGTGACCCCGCTCTGGGTGAGAACATCTGGGTCAAGCCGAACTTGAGCATTAGGGCCAAAAAAGTCATTTAAGATCCGGTTGCCGCTTATCCCCTCATTGAGCACTGCCACCCTCGGCTCGTCCGGGTAACGGTCTATGAGTAGCCGGGCCAAGAAGTCCGGATAGCGCGTGTTGGTATCCACATTCGCGAAGTTGCAGCACCCTTCCGTGATCGAGTCCCCCAAGGTGACAACGGCGTGGGTATCCTCCTGGTCTGCCAGCACCTCTACTCCGGTGAGCCAGAACCAGGACGTCGTCGTGCTCTCAGCAATCATCTCTGTCACACCGGTTTGATCTCCCGAAGAGATGTAGGATGTCTGCCACGCTAAATCGTGGCTGGTCGACCCTCCGGTATCCTCCGAGACGTACAAGCTGACTGCCAGATCCGCTTCGTCAGCAACGGAGAGCTTTACCGGGTCACTCAAGACCTTTGCGCCAGCGGCGATGGCAATAGACGTCTCACCGCCGAAGGTAAGTGCCCGCAATGAACCCGGAACCACGGAAGCACCTGCCTCTTGGATCCCGATGCTTGCGGCATCGATGACCAGTGGCACTGTTCCAAATCTATTGGATAACCGCGCACGCAACCAGTCTCCGCCGATACTTATGTGGACGATCTGCCGCAAGGTCTGATCAGCGAACGTCTGGCCTTGTGAAACTGGACTGGTGGCCCAAGTGCCGACCCAGTGGGATGTGTCCGAATACCCACCAGCGGAAGCGATCGGATTAAACACAAATCCGGAGATCAACAGCGCACTGATCATCAAGCAGATCAACGACGATCTCCGGAGCATTGACCCCAAATCCTTCTTAGGGTCTTTCCTAACCATAGAAAGAGAAAAAATGTTCTTCATGACTTAGCCCTCCTTTCTCAGTCAGCCCTATGGAATTCTAGACAAGCATTGTAAGGGCAACGAGATAAGGTAATGGCGTGCACGCTCACCTCAAGCCTAATGCAGGTCGCGTACAGTGCCATTCTGATTTGGCAGACGCCACGCCGCGCAGCCAATTTTTCACTTTATACTGCCCTAATTAGACTGATGACGCTGCATCATAAATTACCAGCCAATAAAAGTCTCCGAGAGGTATAAGGCCTCCTCGGTGGCTTTGCATCGGCGCTTTCTGGAAACTCCACCACAAGATTCGCCTCAAGAGATATTTGCCATACTTCAGGAGAAAAAGGATATTGATATGATAATAAAGTTAAATCACCGAGAGACTCAGGGCAATACGAAAAACCACCATTCCAGTAGTAATTCACAATTTAGTTTGTGGATTTTTTTAACACCAAGGTAATGAGGCGAGCAGTGAGCACGGGTTTGAGTGGATCGAGAAATCTAAGGTCACTTAGGCCAATGTAAAAGTTCATTAGTATCCCTTAATGTTCGGTTTCAGTTTTACGGACCACAATACTACATGTGGGGATGAGTCAAAGGGAGATTTACTGTGAATGAAAGCATGAGATGTGAACTATAAATTGAACAATCCGGGCTTCCTGTTCCGCTCTCTTCGTTCACGGAGAATCTTGACGTCACGGGAAGGATCAGACAGCCAATAAAACTACCTCGCTGGTGTATATCCCTTCATGAAGAGGTAGAAAACGCCGATCATCAGCAGGTTGAAAGCCGCAGTCAGGTGAAACCCGTACGCGAACCCCACCCTTTCGATGACACTCCCCATAAGAAACGAGCTCAGCATCATTCCGAAATAGATGCACGAGTTGTATCCGCCCATGGCGACCCCCCGCGATTCTACATCTACGGTCTCTGCGATCAGCGCCCCGATAGAAGTAAAGGCCATTCCCATGCTCAACCCCATGACAAATGCAAAGGTCATGAAATGTCCCATGGTCCGGGACATCCCGAAGCCGGACATGGCCGCCACAAAACCGAGCATCCCGACCACCACCAGGATCTTCCGGTCCCGGACCTGGTCGCTCAGGTATCCCAGGGGAATCCGGGAAAAGCCGTTTACCATTCCCTGGGCAAAGAAAACCATCCCGATCTCACTGACGATCAGGCCCTGATTCTGTGCGTGGAGCGGAAGGAACGTTATAAACATGCCGAGCCCGAAGCACCCTGCCAGGGTAAGGAGCCAGCATCCCACAAGCGGCCGGTTTTTGAGGAGCCGGGCCAGGACGACCGTGGTTTTCGGCCTGTTCTTCAGCGGTTGCCGAAACGATTGCTTCCTGGGCAGAAAGAACACGGCAAACCAAAAATTGACCAGGATCAGGATCCCGGACGCCAAAAAGACCGAGAGAAAACCCGTTGCGCCGGCGAGGAACCCCCCGGCCGCTGGGCCCAGGCTCATGCCGCAGTACAGGGCTGTGGTGTACCACCCGTAGGACCGCCCCAGGTGGGTCACAGGAGAAATGTCCGCCACAAAAGACATCATGGTGGGGCCGAAGGCGGCCAGGCCGACGCCGAGAAAAACATAGCTCAGGGTCATCAGCATAAAGGTGTCGCTGACATAGAGCAGGAAGGATGCACCCGCCAGAATCAGCAGGCCCAGGCAGGCGAGCAGCTTGCGGCCCACGCGGTCTGAAACCAACCCCAGGGGAAAGGACAGGAATCCTGCCATCAGGAAAAATGCGGAATTGATAAACCCGATGTGCGATGTGTCGATGCCCAGTCCCTTGGCGTAAAGGGGGAGGACCGGAAGCCGCATGTAGGATCCGAAGTAGCAGCTCAAGGCTATACCGCATGCGAGGAACATCAGCATGCCCCAGGAGGATGATTTTGATTTGTGCTTTGCGGTTTCCATCGGGCTTATTGATCTTTCTTTTTGTTCGACTGCATTGACGTCGTTAGGCGAATAATCTTTTCGTAACGATTCATCCCTTAATTTACCGCCTTCGCTTCACGAGGATACTACTACACATATGGGCGGGTCACAAAGGGCAAGAGTCTGCATCAAAGGATGAAATACAAACAATTTAATGGGGAAATGAAGAGAAGAATGCCCCTAGGGATTGCTGGACTGAAGTCTACGAAATATGCTTGTGTTGCATGGGGAAAGGCGGGGCCCTTATCTGACCCCGCCTTCTGCGCAGATGACTCTCCTTAGTCTTAATTAGTCACCGGATAGAGTCTCACTTGAACGAGTCGGGTACCATCGTTCAAGATATCCCAGAAATAGTTTTCGAAGACATCGTGAAAGACAGAGAGTTGGGAAATATCATTTTCTCCACACGTGGTGTTGAAAGTATCGCACCAATGCACATTAAAGATGTCATCGACAGTGACCCAAGTGCCTTTTCCACGCTTTCTGGCAAGCTCAATTCGACCAGACCAAAAGTATAGTTGTTGGTAAGCATCGTATGCGAAAGCGTTAATGTTCATACAAGTATTTGGCTTTCCTCGCACCCGAACATATACGTTGACTGCTATGACATCTTGGGTTTGTGAACAGTATTTGTCTTCACAGAAACGCGCTTCCTGCCCATTTAGGCCTCCACAGGCCTCACATGCAGCTGCGTCATACATAGGATTGTCTCCCACAGTACTGGGAATCAGAATTCTGGCCTCACCGTCAGTAGCATCCCTGTCTACTATCGTCAAAACATTTGGATCGCCGCTGGCCTCGAAATAAATTTTTACCCCCCCAGCGGGCGCCGAATAATAGGTTGGGTCTTGATCATCCACAAAACGAGCATCCTTATCTTCAGGGCACACCAGCTCCCACTGGTCATTACCCTTAGTCTTCTTGGTGTCCAGAGGAACCATAATTGCATGGCCATTGCTATTGGTTAGTCGGGTGACCAACGATGTTTAATTCCCAATGTCTTCCGTTTATATTTGTCCCGTCTTGCAACTTGAAGGCATGAGCAGAGCCAAGGCTTAAGGTCAGGAGAAAGACTCCCGCCAGACAAATATCAAGTGTTTTTTTCATACTTTATACCTCCTGCTTTAGAGAAATATGTAAACCTGTAAATTGCTAGAATTTCCTCAACAAGCGTGTTCAACTCCCTTTTGCTGATCTACGATATATGAAAGATGTCTGTTTCCTTACCAGGCAAAAGCAAAATGAGGACCAGAAAAGGGGATTCAATTCATTTGTTTATTAGCAGAGTTCGAATGTTACGTGTGGGCAATAGGTTACAAGGATCTTTTAGGAAGGCTTTAAATCTGATGGTGACACATCAATGTTGAAAACCGTGCAATAGGTAATACATCTGGGAGGAAATCAGTATGGAAAAGCATAGGTATTTGTTTGGCGGGAGTCTTTCTCCTGACCCCCCATTTTTTGCTTTTACAAGTGCTCCAAATCTTTTGATCTATCAGAATTTATTCCATACTTCTTTAGAATAACCGGCCCATTTTCCTTGACTTTTTGCCTGTCCAGTACTATTCGGGAACCCATTTCGTCCAATATAACGTGGTATTTTCCTCGACAGCTTTCAAATGCCTTTACTAAATCGCTCATACTGGTAATTCGTTTACCATTAACATTATGTACAATTCTGTCATGTAGATTATGGTAGCCCACGTTAATCTCATCAGCAAGAACTTTCGACAAGACAACTATTTCTCTTTTGTCTTCGGTGGGCTGTCCGTAATAATATTGATACAACAGGTTTTTGGCAGCTTCGTGATGCCACTTATTGCCCCACAATTTGAGGAAGTTTACCGTCAATGGTTGAAACACTAAGCCGCCAAAAATAAAATATGTGGGAGATACGTCGTATTCTTCATAAGGGACTAATCGAAGATCATGCGCTGGTTTCGACAACTTCACTCCAATTGTTATTATTTTGCTTTTTCTTAATACACCAAGTTCTAGTGTATCATTAATATATTTCTCTTGAACAAGATAATCAAAAGATGTCCTTTCCCCATCCCTAAACTCTATTGTCCCATCGTTTTCGACAGTTTTTCCATCAATCGAGAGAATAATATCTTCTGTTTGAAGTATCCCCCTGGCTGGAGAATCAGGATAGACATAATTCACCAGCACCCCAGTCTGTTGGGCCGTCATAGCATATTTGTTTTTTATGTCTGGATTCTCCATATCTTGCCAGGCTATCCCCAGATCTGGTATTCCATCGTACTTGCCGTCTCTTATATCAGCCAGGAAATGTTCAACGATTGGTGTTGGAACCATATAGCCAATATTCTCCGCATCGCCCCCCGACATAGACTGAAAGGCTACTCCAACTAGTTTGTCACCCTTCATTACAGGGCCACCGCTGTTGCCTGAGTTAATTGCAGCATCAAGTTGGCAAGCTAATAACTCAGCCCTGCTGTGGGTATAGTTGTGATTCTCAACTCTAGAAACAACCCCTTCGGTAATGGACAATTTATCTCCACCTCCTGGAAATCCGTAAACTGCGACCTTATCTCGAATTTCTGCCAGAGAGCCAATATCGATGGGTTTGACCCCAGAGAAGAACGAATCATCATTTACTTTAAGCACAGCAAGGTCACATTCGTGAGCTACCACTGCCACTTCTGCTGTGTATTTCTTTGCCTCCCCTGCCCTCCTCACCTGAATAAATGTCTGATTTGCCACCACATGAGCATTCGTCAGGATTCTTTTCCCACCAATAATACATCCAGAGCCGCTTCCCGAAATTTGGCCCCTCTTTTGCCACGGTTCATAGTAATCATATCCATTACTCACGGTGTATATTTTTACCACTGCATTCTTAACATCCCGTCCTGCCCATGCTGGTTGAGCGCTAAGGCAACTCAGAAGAAACACCAGAATCATTCTTATTGCTGACTGCATTGTCTTCCTCCTAAAACCAAAACTCTGCCTGAAAAAGGCATTCATCGCTTTTGACTTTTTATTTTTGCCTTCACTTGAAGCAAAAGCAGTGCCAATGGCATCGCCATCTCCATTTCCAAATCAGTAACAACCGAGAGGTTTGTCCGATCAGGTCAAATCTGAAGGATTTTTGATAAGAATCCTAGGAGAAATTTAGATTGACAAAAACCCCCCACCGGCCTGAGCAGAGTGGCCGCTGGGGGCACATAGGTAGGGCTGAGGTATGGGCCACGCTCATCCGGTGAAATTTTTACCCAGTGGAAAGCCCTGGACGTTTCCACTGGGGCGTCTGTCCCGCCTACTTCACTGGGCCCCCATTCCAGGAGGGCTCGGCCCAACCCCATCTCAGGTTTAGTTAATTTTGACTTAAGTCATCGCGAAGGCTTCCACCCCCATAATAGAATAAAAGTCAAAGGTGGGAGATATATTATCTGCCACCTAGACATAAAACCAAACATCATGCTAGCTGCTGCTTGTGCATCTTTTGGATCAAGTAGTAGTTTTAGTGGCTTATGACGGAGGTGTAACTATGAAACCCAGAGGTCCATTAATGATTGAACATCGACTTATTGAAAAAATGTTCGAACTAGTACGAAAAGAAATAAGGCAAATAGAAGAACGACGACAAGCAGATCCGATTTTCATAGATACAACTGTTGACTTCATCCGCACCTACGCTGATAGAACACACCATGGCAAGGAGGAAGATATCCTGTTCAGGGATCTTGAGAAAAAGGACATAGCAGAAGTAGATAAAAAAATAATGCAAGAGTTAATTGATGAGCACAAGTATGGCAGAAAAACGGTGAAGGAATTAGTTGAGGCCAAAGAAAGGTATCTTCAAGGACAAAGAGGCGCCTTGGAAGTAATCCTGGACAAGCTCAATGTGCTGGTCAATTTTTATCCAGAACACATAGAGAAAGAAGATAAGGTCTTCTTCCCGGCCACCGAAGAGTATTTCAGTCGAGAGGAACAGGACGCCATGCTCGAGGAATTCTGGGAATTTGACAAAGAGATGATCCACGAAAAATATAGGTCTCTGGTGAAACAGCTGCAACAGGAGAGGAGTCAGTAGGGAAGGATTAGAATTTAGGGAATCAGAAAATTGGGAAATTAGTCAAATAGTCAAGGAACTGATCGGTTGTCGCCAGCTTATCTCTGACTTCTGTCCTCTGGACTGGACGACTTCACCTCCTTGACCATTTAACGAGTTGACGAATTGACCAATTGCCCTGCGCCTTTCTCCCTTTGCCCACCGCTCACTGCTTACCCCTTAATAAATTGTTTGCCGGCCCTGACCCCGTTATCCTAAGCGAGCTTTTCGGAATCTACACGAGGTCGGACAGCCCCAGCCGCTCAAGTGTTTCAGCCTTTTGCAAGCCTGACTCAGAATCCCACCCTCGGAGTTCATAAAATTCCCTGCGCATCTCTGCGAATACCTGCCTATCCAGAGTTTGCCCCTTTCTACTAATTACTTCTTCCCCCGGCCCCGGTACGATCACCTCGGGATTCATGAACACTGTTTCAACCGGATCAACAAAATTGAATTCTGCCGGAACATCATCTATTTTGGGTCGCCATCCTTCCCGTAACAGAACACACCGTTCAAGATTGAATATTCTCTCACCATATTGATTAAGCTCAGTTTCATCGGTGTCGATGCCGGTGACGGCGGAAAAAAGTCGACTCTCGAGGGTTGGATCCCCGACATGATCCGGGGTATTCCAGGAAACCATCAAAGGCCAGACGGAATCACACAACAGCAGGCTATCTTTCGCGTAGGTCCGATCAATAATTTTAACTGCCGCCACGGCCTTTCCTTCGTGGGTATTAAGATCCCACGCCTTATCACTTCCCCAGAATTTAGTGGCCGCGGTCCGAAATACCTCGGAGGTTACCGGCGAAGATTGGGGATCGCCTTGATTCATCACCCATAAACCGGTTAACCAACTTATTTCATGAAGCATGGCAATTGGCTGTCTGGGTTCCAAGGCGTACAACAAACCGTTCATAAGATATTCCCGTGCAGAATAACTGGCACCAGCTCCGACGCCGGATACCTCGTTTGAAAAATGAGCCCTGGCTCTTGCACCGAGATTCTCGCCGGCTCGAAGGAGGCCTTCGGCCACCATCGGCCAGAATATCCCCAAAGCCTTCTCGACGAGCAAACATATTGGCGAGATTCTCAAAAAAATCATGGGTGCCTAGCTTTGAAATATCAAGGCCGGTCTCCTTATCCGTAAGGTAACCGGACTTGTAGCATGCATCTAACCACTGAATGATATTAGACATTTCCATGGTGCAGATCGACAAATCATTACAGATCCCGGTGGCATCGACAGCGGTCTCCATGGGCTCTCCCGGTCTTCCCAAGACCCATGGAAAATAGACGAACATGGATTGACATTTTCTCACGACGTTCTTCCCGGAAGCCGTACGAAAAGAATTTCTATACTTACAACTAAGACCGCATTGGTAACAAGAGGACTGTCCGGTTCGACGAACCTGGTCCTCAGGGAAAGGGGCCATGAGCGGGTCACGCTTATTTAAGTGGATTGTCAATTTATTGAGTTCCTTTAACTCCTCCGGTTTTGCTACCAATGGACTTCCCGTACCAAAGACAGCGATGGCCTTGAGTTTTTTAGATCCCATAACCGCTCCGAACCCACCGGTAGCGCTCCCTTCATTATCTGTCATCAGATTGGCATTCCGGCACATGTTTTCACCGGCAATACCTGTGGTTACAAATCGCACATTTTTCCCATGCGACTTCTTTAGGATGTCCCGGACCTGATAAACACCCTTTCCCCAGAGGAGAGAACCATCTAAAATTTGGGCTTTCCCGTCGTGGATCCAGAGATAGACCGGCTTTGCCGAACGTCCTGTGATGACCACCCCGTCGTAGCCTGCTTTTTTTAAGAAGGGACCGAAAAATCCGCCTAGGTTCCCATAACAGAACCCTTCCGGCCTCAACATGGGGGACTTGCCGACGACTTCAAACCGGGAAGCACCCTGGGCGCCGGTAGCTCCCAAAGGACCAGTCATTAAAATCAGGTGATTCTCTGGATCAAAGGCTCTCACCTCAGGTCCGACTTCCTCCCAGTAAATCCGAGTGGCAATCCCTCGGCCGCCAAGGAAAGGACCTGCATAGTCCAGGGTCTGCAATTCGCTGATTTGTAATTCGGAGAGATCTATCTTCAGTATCTTGCCACACCATCCATATATGCTCATTGTTATCTTTTCCTCCTCTGGGGTTGGGTTGTTACATATTGTAACCGGAAGAATCAGGGCTTGGTAGACGGGCCGCTCTAGGCAAAAATTATACACCAGACGACCCCTATCCCTTGCTGTCGAACTGCCCTATTCACCCAAAATGGTGGTTTTTCGTATTGACAAAATGGCTTGGTTCATGAAATGAGATAATCGATTATATTTTATATCTCTCCATCCCTTGGCAATTAGCTTTACTCACCCTTATATTCATTCACCGCCGCGTTTTGTCTGGCACTGCTCCGGCAGGGCTGAACATGACTGCCTTGTATTCAAATTCTCATAATCAACGTTGCACTGAAGGAGGTACGGCCATGCTGAAGTTAAGCACCAAGTCACTGCTTCGATGTTTGTGTATGCTCTTGACTCTTTTCCTAATCCAGGGATTCCAGGTGTCAGTGGTGCACGCCGGTGCGATCACTGAGATCGTCGTTTTCGGCGACAGTTTGTCGGATACCGGGAACCTGTTCGCTTACGAAAAAATGATGAATCTCCCCCTACTTCCTCCGTCACCACCTTATTACCAGGGACGGTTTTCCAATGGTCGGGTATGGGTGGAGCAGTTGGCGTCTAGACTGGGCGTGGACATACCCATGCCGAGTCTTTTGGGCGGCACCAACTATGCCTGGGGAGGAGCGATGACTGGCCCAGGTACAACAGAGTTGGGGATTCCCAATATCGGCGAGCAAATTGAGAGCTTTCTTGACTTTCTTGATCTGAATGGAAAACGGCCTACCGACAGCCAGCTATTTGTAATTTGGGGCGGCGCCAATGACTTCATTCACACCACCCCCCCGCCGGGCCCGGCTGACGTGGTGGACAACATAGTTGGCCACATTAGCACAATCGCCGGTAAAGCACCGGAGGCGGAGCTAAAGTTCCTGGTGCCGAATCTTCCGCCGCTGGAGCGAACGCCGCTCGCTTTATGGCTGGCCGAATACTACAAGAATCCTGAAATTCTCAAGGACCTGTACAACCTGTCCGTCTACTTTAACGTCCTCTTGTCTGCTCGGTTGGAAGGGCTGGCGGAAGATTTGGGAATTACCATCCTGCAACTTGACATATACTCTCTCGGCGTAGACATAGGAGAGAATCCTGCAGCCTTCGGTTTCACCAATATTGTGGATACGGCTAGGATAGGAAAAGGTCCTTTAGGTGAGCCTCTGAGCTACGAGGATGGCGGTTCGGAAGTAGTAGCAAACGCGGATGAATATGTCTTCTTCGATGATGTTCATCCAACCGTGGCATGGCACGAAATCGCTGGTAATCGAGCCTTTGAGCTGGTATCAGAACGATTCCCTGAACCCATTTCCGTAGACATCAGGCCATTTAGTCGCCTAAACCTTATAGTTCCATGGGAGTGGTCATTCATCCCCGTTGCCATCTTGTCGGACGACGGCTTCGATGCAGCGGATGAGGTGGTGAGAGGTTCGCTGACCTTCGGATTAACCGGCGAGGAAAAGAGCCTGGCCTTTTGTTTGAGCCGTGGTCACGATGTCAACTCAGACGGATTTAATGACCTGATATGCGTCTTTAGTACGAAAAAGGCTGGCTTCCAGTGCAGTGATACCGAGGGAATCCTCAAGGGCCGGACGGTAGACGGCACCTTTGTGAAGGGGAGTGATTCTGTGCGTATGGTGCTCTGTCGCTGACAGCTAAAGTAGTATGTTAAATTGAACGCCGGGGTATGTCTTCTCTACTTTTTTGTGGTTATTTCCTTGGCACTGGGGTCAGGTTACCCAGTGCTCGTCCGGAAACTTGTTTCTCGGTTGTCATTCTGAGGAGTCCCGCTAACAGCGGGACGACGAAGAATCTCGTGGCTATTGGCTCGCCGGGAGATTCTTCGCGGAGTTTATCCTGAGCGACTCGACCTGAACTCGCCGACAGGTCTTGCCGAAGGGCTCAGAATGACATGAGGAAGATTCCGGATGGACACGAACTAATTCTCCAATCCGAAATCCGCAATCAAAAAATCTAGTAGCCAGTAGCCAGAATCCAGTAATTAACAGAAATTCAGTCTTGATTGTTTTTCTCCTTAATTCTGGATTCTGACTTCTGGATTCTTTACTCTATGATGAACGATCCATGCCTTTTCAAATTCCAAATTCCCAGTCCGAAATTAGAAATTACTTCCCCATGCTCTCTGCCCTATGGCAGCGGAGCGTAATGACTTAATGACGCCGAAGGCAAGTGACGCGAAGCCTTAGCTGTCCGCTGTCTGCTGTCATCTGTCCTCTGCCGTCTGTCGTCTGGCCTCTGGCCCCATACTCCCTTTCCCATGCTGACAAGGAGAAAGCTAAAATTTCACGGACGTCCCCGACCTTCATTGTTCTTCCGGGCAGCATTCTTCCAACTGTTTTTCCAATCCTTGTGAATAATCTTCAAGCTCGGCTTTGGCCTTCTCGAGTTCTTCGATCATTTGGGAAAGTCGAAATTCTCTGGCCTCAACTTTAACCAGCATCATTCCAAATGATTCGGCTAGCTCTGCCAGGAAACTTGGATATCTGCCTTTTTTCGCCAGCTCGAATAATTTATCAGCCTCTGATGTCTCATACTTGCCTGCCGCAATCTTCTTGCACGTAGAATTAAGCATCTCGAACAAATCAAGATAATAACGCTCAAGATCCATTTTGTTTTCCCTTCCTATGAATGACCTGGACGACTTCAACGAATTGACCATTTGACGAGTTGACCAATCGACTAGACGGTCTGCGCCTTGGGCCCTTAACCTTGTGCCTTTGTTATCGCTCACTGCTCACTAAGTTGTTCGCCAGGTCCGACCACCCACCCGGGAAACCTATAGTTTTCTGGACGTCTCTCTTTTCTTGCTGATGAACTATCAACTTGACCGATCCTTTGCATGCACATCACGAAGCTTCTTTCGCAACAAATCTATGTGAAGGCGAAGATCGTAGACCTGTTCGCGATAGGCTAACGGCACAGATATCTGAGATACCTGGTTTTCAATTTTATTCAGCCGTTCGAGATGTTCTTCCATGCGTGCCGGTACCTTTTCGCTCTGGATTTCAGGATCCAACTCCTCCAGCTCACGGTACCATCGGTAGATTTTCGAACGCACCCGCCAGCGGTAGACGGACGGCATGACCTTGAAAAAAGGAAACAACAAGGCTACCAGTGGCAGCAGCAAAATTTTCATGCGGTCAATAAAGGTAGCCAGCCAAAAGGGCAGATACCTCCGGAGAAATGTCGGGCCTGATTTGTAGAATCGCTGGGTTTCCTTACTTAGCTTAAAATCAAGCTGTTTAGGGGCCGGAAATTCTCCGGGCTCTTCAAAGACGCCACCAGTGCCGTGAATTTCCTCAGCCGCCAGCAGCAGAACGTCGATCAGCGCGGGATGAAGATTCGAAGGGGCAACCAGCTGCGTGGTCACCGCCAAGAGGGTAACGTTCTGGGGTGGGATATTTGCGACTAAGTCAACGAAACCTTCAGGCAATTTCACTATTGTCATATACCGATAGTGGCGGGAAAAGGCTTCGGCACGCTTAACAGACCATACCCTCACCCCGCTTGCCCGCAGGAGCCTCTGCACCACCAGGGCCTGGTAGCCGTAGACCATAAATGCTATATCCACGCGGCCTTGCACCAACATCTCTGCAGCTTTCTTGCCCCCGTAGGTCGTAAGGGTGATATCTTTAGGCGTAACCCCAATCCGGTCCAATATCTGCTCAGCGACGACTTTGGTCCCACTTTTCTCGCCGCCCACATCAAAGCGAAGCCCCTTGATATCCGAATACCCTTTGAGAGGTAAAACAGCGCGGTAAAATATCCATATCGGCTCGTAGTAAAGACTCCCCAGGGAAATAAGATCTTTTGATTGGGCTAGAACACCCAGTCCACCCTGTAGAAAGGCAACATCAACTTTACCGCCTTCAATCAGTTGGAGGTTTTCCAGCGCCCCCGCGGTGACACGCAATTCGAGATCTATTCCATCCCGCGCCAATATTTGCCGATACTTTTCTCCGAAATGATAATAGGCACCTTCCGGCTGGCCGGTTGCCATGACTAAGTGTCGCGGCGGGGCAGGCTGAACGAATTGATAAGCCACCAGGAAACTCAAGATCACTAACAGCGTGCCTGGACCAAAGAACTTCAAGTAATCTCTCAGAGTGCGATCTCTTGATCGTCGAGCCATTTTCCTATTCCCGTCATGATAAAACAAAGTGCAATAGAATCGTCTGGGACACAGTGATGACTGGGGATACACCAGTTTAAACACAAGATCCTCTGGCTGCCTGTCAGCGGAAAATCGAATCGCTTTTTAGCAGGCGAGCTACTTCTTCGGCTCCTCCGTGTAATTCTTTAGTAAAGCCGCAATAGCCTCTTCCAAAAGATCGTTGAGCGCTCTCCCCTCGTCTACGGCGAGGTGCTTTAATTCCTTGATCAGATCTTGATCCAGTCTTGTGGAGAATACTTTTCGTTCATCCATGCCGGCATTTTAGGCAGCCCCAAGTAAGATAGCAAGAAAAATTACTTGACACCTTATCGAGATAATTAGAAATGTATCTTTATAGCAAGATATACTACTCAAGGGGACACAAATAATGAACAAGGGCACTGATTTCTCTGATGGGCTCAAGAAGATTTTGACCAATTTGTAGTCGCTGAGGGATTCATGTTGGGGAATAACTATATTTCAGAGCTATCTACCTTACTTTGACTGGTTCGAGGCGGCGGCAGGAATTTGCCAGGAGGTAGTTAATTAGGAAATCAGGGAATCAGTCAAATAGTAAAGTTATTGCCCCCTTGCCCTCAGCTTATCTCTGAACTCTGAACTGGACGACTTCAGCTAATTGACCATTTAACAGGTTGGCGAAGTTACTAATTCTCAACTCAAAAAATTAGTGTCCATCCGGAAACTATGTTTCTGGATGGACACCAATTAATGAAACTCCATGCCCTATGCTCTATGCCTAGAGCCCTGCGCCATGCGGTTTTAAGCAAGATTAGCTTGGTCTGCCCACGGCCTCCCAAGGTTCTTGAAACCACTACATCATTTTTCTGGAAAAATAGGCCCGGCCGATCTCTACCTTAAACTTCTTGCACCAAATCACAACGCTGTCATAATCGTCCGGGTTAACGCCGGCCGGCAGGTCGAACGAGACGGTGCCTGAAAATTGTTTCAGCTTGCCCAACTCCACACCGTGCATACGGTCTGCGTTTTTGGTCAAATAGACATAGCCGTCGGGCACTTTATCCACTTTGATATCGCTGAGGGTCAGCACCTGCTTGTTGTTCATCCCCATGGCGAAGGAGACCCTGCCTGAAGCATGATGGCCCTCGCTGCCATAGAGCATGGAATCCATTTTAGACTCCATTTTGGAGTCCATCTGACCGCCCATATCGGAATCCATTTTTTTGTCCATCCTGCCGTCAGTCCCGGCGCATGCGGCCACCCAGCCCAACAGGGACAAACTCAAAACCGTGATACCCAAATGACGCATGATCTTCATAACCCACCTTCCTTTCTGGTTTTTATGATAGGGTTTGACCGCCTATATGATAAGCTGGCAAGTTAAAGGTCGTGTAAAGATCCTGTAAAGATTGTGTAAAGAATGACGGCGGGGATTTGTGGCTGGTGGTTAAGGGTCTCGATTACGCTTTTCTTCGGCACCAACTAGTTGCGAGGATAAGCGATTGCTTAGGCAGCAAGCAGTGAGAGGTTAATCCTGGGTAAGTTTTGAACAAAATCGATTACCAAGACAAAAGGAAGGACAACCATGGAGTTAACCCCCAAAGATAGGAAGCGAATCGAAGAGAGTATTCGAGGGAAATATACCAAAGTCGCCAGGAATCCCGAAAACCTTTTTAAGTATCCTACCGGCCGCCTGGGTCTTGAGACCTTGAAGTACGAAAAACAAATTGTCCAAGCTCTACCCGATGCTGTCGCCATCTCCTACTGCGGGGTGGGAAACCCATTTACTTTAGGACCGATACTTGAGGGTGAGGCGGTCTTGGACGTCGGCTGCGGTACAGGCATTGATACTATTGTGGCCGCCAACAAGGTGGGTTCAACCGGAACAGTAACTGGGATTGACTTGGTGCCCAAGATGCTGGCACAGGCGAGAGGGAATGTTCGGATGATGGATCTTAAAAATGTCAAATTTTTAGAGGCATCTGCAGAAAGACTGCCTTTCCCGCACCCCAACTTCGATGTGGTGATCTCCAATGGGGTTTTTAACCTCGTCATAGACAAGCCAAGAGCCCTGGCGGAGGCATTCAGGGTTTTGAAACCCGGCGGGCGTTTGATGATCGCAGATCAAATCCTCGTGGGGCAGCTGCCAAAAGAGAAGAAAGCCAGGATAAAGAACTGGTTCCGGTGAGAGGGGGGAGCCGTACCGGGGGAGGATTTCCTGGCGATGATTGAACAAGCTGGTTTTACGGACGCAGAGCTGGTAGCCGAAACGGGCTGTAACAGCTCTCCCATTACCAAGGGTGCATTGATTCGGGCAAGAAAGCCTAAAACTGCAAGTCACTAGGAAAAGTATCCTAAAACCAGTGAATTGATGCAATCCATGGCCGGGCCAGACTCTTATACTGAAATCTCAATATTATTGTTCCATAATTACCCATCTTCAGCCCGAATATCGCCCGATTTGGAGCCAATATCGATCAGATAGGACCCTTCCGACCCTTAACTTTTTTGCTCCTTACCGTTTAAAGCTTACTGAATGGCTCGCTTAGCCCGGCCCTATTTCGCACATTTGACAGGTAAAATTCAAAAACACTTGTCTTTTCTTAATGCATTAGGATAATAGCCCAGAGTCTTCAGATAGACGAAGGGGGAAGAGAAATGATGAGCTCGCCGAAAACACCACAACTTTTGGCTATAAGTTGTTTACTGTTGTTGGTGGGATGTGCGCAGAAGCGCCCGGTCCTCTATCCTAATTATCATTTGCAAGAGGTGGGAAATGAGACGGCTCAAACTGAAATCGACGAGTGTATACGTTTGGCCAAAGAGTATGGCACCTCTTCAAGTTCCAGCGGCAAGGTGGCAGAAAGTACTGCGAAGGGGGGAGCGTTTGGCGCTGCAGGCGGTGCTGCTACC
>JARRNM010000142.1:0-12269 GCA_037384945.1 Deltaproteobacteria bacterium | reverse complement strand
CCAAGGCTCTGGAGATAGAAGAAGAGAGGCGGGAACTGCAAGAGGCGCTGGTTCGTTCGGAAGATAAGTACCGCTCTCTGGTTGAAGGCAATCTCTACCCCATCAGCATAATCGACAATCAGGGTGTCATCCGCTACTGCAACAAAGTTATGGCCAGCTTGTTTCGCTACCCCCAGCCCTCTTCTCTTTTGGGACGAGAGTTCTGCGAACTGGTTCATCCCAGTGACCGCCGGGTTCTGGAGAACCTCATTAATAACCTGAACAATCAAGGCCGGAGGCAACCAGAGCAAACCTTGGAATTTCGTGGTCTAGCGAACGACGACACCACCATGGACATCCGGGTAACCATGGGGTTGATTTTTTACGACGGGCGCCCAGCGCTCCAGGCGATTCTGGAAGACGTTACCCAAAGAAAGCAGACTGAACAGGCATTGAAGGACTCGGAGGAGCGTTATCGAACCCTGGTTGAGGGAGCCAATGACGCGGTCTTCTTGGAGACCTTTGACGGTCACATAGTGGACGTCAACACCAAGGCCTGCCAGCTTCTTGGCTATTCTCGAGATGAACTGTTACACCTCACCATGGCAGGCCTGGTTTATCAAGGGAACAGCCAAGCTGAAGAGGAGGAAAAGGAAGAGGGGCAACTTGGTCAGCATCGTGAAGAGACCATGTTGCGCAAGAATCGCAGCCGGGTGCCGGTGGAAGTCAACACCTCAATCCTTAGGCTCAAAGGTGAGAAATATTTGATGAGTGTGGTGCGCGATATTACCCAGAGGAAAGAGAAAGAACTCCGCCAAAAGCACCTGGAACAGGCCATTATTGAGAGCAAAAAGAGGCTGATGGCAGTCTTCGACGGGATAATGTCACCCCTAACCATCACTGACTTGGACTATAACATTATTATGGTCAACAAGGCCACGGCATCACTTTTTAATGATAAAATACCTCGGCTGCTCGGCAGAAAATGCTACGAGGCCTTCCGCAAGCAAAATGAACCTTGTCCAAACTGCCCGGTAACAGAAACTATCAAAACCGGGAAGCCCTCCCACCGTTTGAGCACCAATCCCATAATAAATAGAACCCTCGAGGAATACACTTTTCCGATCTTTGACGCCTCCGGCAACCTGTCCCTAATCATCAATTACGGTATAGATGTAACCGATAAAATCAAGATGGAAAGGCAATTGGTGCAAGCAGACAAAATGGCCTCCCTGGGCACACTTGCCGCAGGAATCGCTCACGAAATCAGGAATCCCATGGCCACCATAAACCTCAATACCCAGATCCTTCTGAGAGACCTGGATCTTGAGGAAGAGCATCAAGTCTACATGCTCGACATTCAAAAAGAAGTCAAAAAGATCGAAAGGATCATTTCGGAAATCCTGGAGTTTTCAAAACCAAGGCCGGCTCACCTGATAGAGACCAATATCAATGAGGTGGTGCTCAGCGTACACGAGCTCACCCGGGTGCAGTTACGCAAGGATGATCTAAGGGTTCACTTCAATCTGGCAGAATTTCTGCCAGCCGTCCTCATCGACCCGGCACAGGTCTCCCAGGTGGTCATCAACCTGGTGATAAATGCCATGCAAGCAATGCCCGACGGAGGAGAGCTCACCGTCACCAGCCAAATGGATCCGACCACCCGCCGGGTGGAACTCCTAGTCAGTGACACAGGGGTGGGTATACCCCCCGACAACCTCAGCAAGATTTTCGATCCCTTTTTCACCAACAAACCAGAGGGAACCGGTCTAGGCTTAGCAATCGCCCGCCAAATTCTGGAAAAAAACCAGGCATCTATCCACGTCTCCAGCAAGAAGGGGAAAGGGACGGCTTTTCGGATCCTCTTCAAAACCATCGAGGAATGACCTGGGGCCGGTGTGGATTGGATTTGTAAAAAAATTACTCGCGTTGTATCGGAAAAAAGTGTATAACACCAAGCAATTTGTTCTGTAACCTTAAGGCCTTGGTGAAATTTATGGAAGAACTACGTTATAAGATTTTAATTGTGGATGACGAGGCTTCCTTTCGCAATTCTCTCAAAGGAGCCCTGAAAAAAGACTACGACATTTCAGAGGCGGGCGATAGTGAGGAGGCCGTTCAGCAGGTAACCGAGAACCCTCCGGACGTGGTTTTGTTAGATATTTCCATGCCCGGGGTGGATGGTCTTGAAACCCTGCAGAAGATCAGAGAGATCGACGACTATATCGCGGTGATAATGGTTACCGCCTACGGGGAGATAAAAACCGTTGTTCAGGCCATCAACCAGGGTGCGGTTGACTACCTGACCAAGCCAATTGATATGGACGGGTTGCAAATCGCCATTAGCAAGGCCCTGGAACGGCTCCGTTACAAACAAGAAATCGCGGCCCTCCGTAAAGCCCTTGCCAAGGAATACAACATCGACAACCTGATCGGTAGGAGCCCTGAGTTCTTGGAGGCCCTTTCAATGGCCAAGAGGATTGCCAGGAGCCCGGATGCCAATGTTTACATCGGAGGAGAGAGCGGGGTGGGCAAGGAACTTTTTGCCCGGGCCATCCATTTCAACAGCCCCAGAGTCGCCAGCCCCTTTGTGGCGGTCAATTGTGCAGCCATAAACAAGGAAGTTGTGGAGAGCGAGTTGTTTGGCTACAAGCGGGGCGCCTTTACCGGTGCGCACACCAAGGGGAAGAAAGGTTTTTTTGAGGAGGCCCATGGTGGGACCCTGCTCCTCGACGAAGTGGCTGATCTCCCTCTGGATGTTCAGGCTAAACTTCTCAGAGTCCTGGAGGAAAAGGAATTTTACGCCGTGGGCGATTCGCAGCCCAAGAAGGCGGACGTGAGAGTTATCGCCGCGACCAATCAGCCACTGGAAAAACTTATCGATAATGGAAAATTTCGTCAGGATCTCTACTTCCGCCTCGCCACCATTGCCATCGATATAAAGCCGCTGAGGGATCGCAAAGAGGATATTCCCCTTCTGGTGAATTATTTTCTTGAAATGTTCAATAAAAAATACGGGAAGAAATTTGAGAAAATCTCCCACGAGGCAGAAGAAATACTTTTGCATCACCCCTGGAAAGGAAATGTCCGTGAGCTCAAGAACGCCATAGAGCGGGTTACCCTTCTTGAGGATTCCACCGAGATCAAACCTGAACATCTTAACTTCTTAACCCCCGAAACCCCATCCCCTGCCCAAGCCAAGCGGGAACGCGACAAGGGGGTTAATGAATTCCCGCCGTCTAGAATTCCTTCCGCCGGCATCTGTCTTGATGAGGTTATTAAGGAGATCATTAGCACCGCCTACAAACAAACCAATAAAAACCAAGTACAGACCGCCAAGCTCCTGGGAATTACCAGAAACACTCTCCTCTATCGACTCAAGAAGTATGGAATCAAGTAACTATTACTAGGCACTAAGCAGTAGACACTAAGCACCTCAGTAATTTCGGATTGCGGAATTCTTAGTTACCCGCTGTCAGCTGTCTCCTCCAAGCCGGCCACTTACTCTTGGCTACTGACCACTTGTTTGTGGTGCCTAGTGCATAGTCCTTAGTGCCTAGTGATCTTCTGTCGTCTGTCCTCTGACCCTATGCCCTATGCCCTATGCTCTATGCCCTTTCGCTATGCGCTTTGCGAACGGCTGAAACCTGACATCTGAAACCTGAAACCTTAGTCCTTGCTCCATGCTAACAAACTCCCTCCTCTTGCCCCTAATGAGCAGGTGAAAAATAAATACAGAATCGTGTAAATCGCCGTGTAATGGGCCTTTGGCGATTTCGCCAATGATGGATTTGGCTCACTACCCAGCACCTTTATATTTTTTGTTTCGCCACCGGAACTTATGCGAATCCGGCAGTCAATTAGTGCTGCATATTTTAGAGGAGACCACGTCAAAGAGCTCACCTGCCATACACTCAATAAAATAAGTGATTTCCGAAACATAATTGATTTATTTTAGGTCCTCGGGAGTTGGCACGGGTTGTGCTTTTACATGCTCCGGGCACGGTCAAATGATGTTCCAATTCACGCTCAGTAACTGCCTAAAACCTGGAGGATCACCTTGATGAGGGTGTTATTGGTTGAAGATGAGCAATCCATGCTTTTTACTCTGAGCAACCTGCTCAAGCATCGTGGCTACCAGGTTATAGCCGCTCATTCTGCCGAAAAGGGTCTGGAAGCACTGGGAGACGATCAGGTGGATCTGGTAATTTCAGACCTGAGACTCCCTGGCATGGATGGAATTACTCTCATCGCCGAAGTCAGGAAACGATGTGAGGATGTCGTCCCTATAATCATCTCAGCCTACGGCACTCTGGGAAATGCCATCGATGCGCTAAAACTGAGCGTCTGTGACTTTATCAGGAAGCCCTTTGACCTCAGTACCTTTGAGGAGACTCTCTCCAGAGCCGAACAGCGCCGCCATCAGCTTATTGCCTATAAGAAATATGTCGATGACCTTAAGAACAACCTCATGGGTGAAGAACACAGGCGCACGATGCTGTCAAGATTCGTCTCTAAGCAGGTAGTTGAACGAATCATGTCCAGGGGCGAACTGCCGGCGCGAGCGGCGCAAACCCAGAAAGTTTCCGTTCTTTTTGCCGATATCAGCGACTTTACCGGGCTTTCGGAAAAACTTGATCAGAAGAGCCTGGTATTTATCGTCAACACCTTCTACGGTGCCCTGGAAAGCATAATGAACCGGCACGGGGGAATTTTGGACAAATTCATGGGCGATGGTATCATGATGGTCTTTGGCTGCTCTGACAACTCTAATGAATCGGCCTACAAGGCCCTGGGAGCCGCAGTCGAGATACAGGGGAAAATGGATAAAATCCGCCGTGAACTGCGCCGTTTCGAGTTGCCTGAGATAAGTATCCACATAGGAGTGTGTACCGGTACGGCCACAGCCTGCAGCATAGGTACAGATGAAAGGTTGGCCTATACCTACATTGGTGATGCAGTAAACCTGGCGAAACGGTTACAGGATCTGGCAGGACCCGGAGAGATCCTGGTCAGCGAGACCACCGCAAGTGAACTGGAGGCTTGCACGGACTCGATCAAGGGGTTATGTGGACTCCATCCGCTCCCGCCTGTGTCACTAAAAGGTAGACAAAACGACGTTACAGTCTATCGTGCTGAATTCCAGGCCGCCGGTTCAAATGGCAAATAACCCACCTTAGCCGAATTACGTGAGTTCTTACCTCAATACGAAACAAAATCCTAAATCTCAGCGTTCAAGGTTTCAGGTTTCAGTGTTCAGGTTTCAGCTCTTGTGTTTCTCTTCCTGACACCTGAAACCTAAATTCTGACTCCTGGCTCCTTTCCCTATGCTCTATGCCCTATGCTCCATGCTCCATGCTAAACCTCAAAGTCAACCTGGATCTTGAATAGACGCTCTGCCGGGAGACTTATAACCTCTTCCACCCCGGTGATATCGGATATCTCAGTTAAAATTCGTTTGATTTCGCCCTTGGAAGGAGCGATCAGGGTGAACCAAATGTTGTATTCGTGTTTACGGCGGTAGTTGTGGGTTACCCCGGGATAGCTGTTCACCACCTCAATAAATCGCTCCATCAGGTGAGAGGGAACCTTTGCCGCACAAAGGGTGGAAGTGTATCCCAGCTTTCTGGAATTGCAATTGGCACCGATTCTCCTGATGAGGTCCCTGTCTTTCATCTCCTGGACCCGCCGCAATACCTCTTCCTCTGAACATTTCAGTCTTTCAGCCAGCGCCTGGTAGGGTCTTGACTCAATGGGAAGATTAGACTGGATTTCGTTGAGGATCATCCGATCCAATTCATCCAATAGCCCTTCGGTTTCGTTTTTCACTTTCACTTTATTCCCCACCAGTTGTCCTTTCATATCTCGTACTATCAAATCCAAAATCAGCAATTCACAGGACCAAATGTCTAAAATGTTTAGAAACCGTTCAAGTCGTTGAAGTCGTTCAAATCGTAGAAACCGTAGAAATCGTAAAAATCGTAAAATCCTTCAGGGCAGCACATAACAGCAGATCACCCGTATAACGAATAACGACGTTGCTTGCTGCTCTCTGACTTCTGACTTCTGACCTCTAGCCTTAATCCCCATGCCCCATGCCCCATGCCTTCTAGCGGCACGCAGCGCGGGGTACATAGGTACAAAGAGGTTCCTCCGCCAGATAGTCCCCGGTGGACTCAAATGCTCGAGCCCGGCAGCCGCCGCACACTCGCCGGTATTCACAGACCCCACATTTGCCTTTGTATTCTTCGAAATTGCGGAGGTGTTGCAGTACCTTTGAGTTGCGCCAGATATCCTCCAGCGGCGACTGTCGGACATTGCCGCAGTCTACCTCCAGGTAGCCACAAGGCTGGACTTGTCCCACGTGTGAAATAAAGAGGAAGGCGGTTCCCCCCAGACAACCACGGCTGACTGCATCCATGCCGTGCGTCTTTACTGTGACCTTCTTGCCTTCCTCTTTTGCCCGCTCCCTCATAATACGGTAGTAGTGGGGTGCGCAGGTGGCTTTCAGTTGAAGATCCACTTTCTCACGCTGGTCGTAAAACCAGTGGAGGGTCTCCTCATAGTCAGCCGCCGCTATTTCCTGGTCTTTAAAATCCTTCCCCCGTCCGGTAGGCACTAAAAGAAATATGTGGTGCGCCGCTGCACCGAGCTTAACCGCCAGCTTTTGTATGTCTGGCAGCTCATGCAGATTTTCTCTGGTTATGGTGGTGTTTATCTGGAATTCAATGGAGGCCTTTTTTAGTAGATCAATGCCCCGTAACGACCCTGAAAAAGCCCCCTTAACTTGACGAAACTGATCATGGCTTTTGGCAGTGGCCCCGTCCAGGCTGATGCTCACTCTTTGAATTGATGCATCCTTCATCTGCTGGCAGCTCTCTTTGTCGATGAGCAGTCCGTTGGTGGCCATCACCATACGGAGCCCCTTACTGCTGCCATAGGAAGCAATCTCAAAAATATCGGGCCGTAATAGGGGTTCACCTCCAGTGAGAATCATAATCGGGTTGGCAAAAGCTACCACATCATCAATAAGTCTGAAACACTCCTCAGTGGTGAACTCGTTGGGATAAGGCTTATCGACAGACGCTGCCCGACAATGTATGCAGCTAAGATTACAGGTCCGGGTTACCTCCCAGGCTATCAGCCTGGGAATTGGCCCCTCCCCTTCTTTTCCCTCAGGTTTAGCATGTTCATGTGGATGACCAGTCATTTTTCCCTGTCCTTCTATTGTTTATCTCTCGAAGAGATCGCCGGGCGCAAATAGCATAGCCCATAGCGTTGATGGCTCAAGGCCCAGGGCACAAGGCAAACGGGTAGTCGTTGAAATCGTTGAAATCGTTCAAGCCGTTGAACCCGTTAAAATCGCGGTGTGATAATTTCGAAATTTTGCCTTCTGTCCTCTATCTTCTGTTTTCCATCTTCTGATCCCCGATCTCCGACTTCCGTCATCTGTCCTCTGTCGTCTGTCCTCCGTCGTCTGTCCTCTGTCTTGGGCTGCCCGCTGCCACCTGTCAGTTGCTGGCTTACCCTCTCAGTTCCCTCGCTGCGTCTTTGGCAAAATAGGTGATAATTATATCCGCTCCCGCCCGTTTAATCGAGGTCAGCACTTCCATCATCACCCGATTCCCATCCAGCCAACCCTTTTCTGCTGCCGCCTTTATCATGGAGTATTCACCGCTGACGTTATAGGCCGCCAGAGGAAGATCGAACTCTTTTCTGGCCCAGCGAATCACGTCCAGGTAAGCCAGGGCCGGCTTGACCATGATAATGTCAGCGCCCTCCTCGATGTCCAGACTGATTTCCCGGATGGCTTCTCTGCTGTTGGCCGGATCCATCTGATACGAACGGCGGTCCCCAAATTGCGGCGCAGAATGAGCAGCCTCACGAAAGGGACCGTAAAAACTCGAACAATATTTTGCCGCGTAAGACATAATGGGAATGTGGGAAAATCCATTTTCATCCAATACCTGTCGTATGGCTCCCACTCGCCCGTCCATCATATCCGACGGGGCCACCATGTCCGCTCCGGCCTCGGCGTGGGACAGGGCCGTACGCGCCAGGAGATCCAGGGTGGCGTCATTGTCCACCTCCTTTTTTTCTGGAATCCCAAAAAGCAAGATCGCGGGAATTCCCAGGGCCTTGACCTCCTCAGCCTCCTGCACCAATTGATCAACAGATAGATGGAAAACCCCGGGCATGGAACCCACAGGGTCGCGCACCCCGCTGCCTGGGACGGCAAACAGAGGATAAATGAAATCAGCTGCTGATAGCCTGGTCTCACGGACCATGCGCCGCAGTGTTTCGTTGCGTCGTAACCTTCGCGGTCTGTTCTCGGGGAAAAACATAGGCTCTCCTTAGCAAATGCCTAAAGTGCCTAAAATATTAACACAAAATACGGTTTGTGGGCACTCATCGGCTGCGATTAATTATCACAAGAAAAACTTAATAAAGAAACTATGGAGAAGTGATTAGCTGACGGGTTACTATAAGAAAGCCTTAAATTTCTAATTCCCTAATTACCTAATTCTCGAATTTTCAAATCGTTTGTGCGATTTCTTCATCTGTGAGGTAACAAGCCGGATCCGGGGCCCACAGATCGCCTTCGGCGGCCTCAGCACGAACACGAAAATTGCCCGCACATACATCCAACCAGTTGCAGGAGGCGCACCGGCCTGTCACGTATTCCTTTTTGTCTTTAAGGCGAGCCATAAGTGGGTCAGACATATCGGTCCAAATCTCGCTAAATGGGCGTTCACGCACGTTGCCAAAAGAGTGGTGCCGCCAGAACTGGTCTGCGTGCACCTGGCCATCCCAACTCACACAACCGATACCCCGTCCGGAACTGTTTCCCTCGTTCATCTTCAGCAGTTCGAGCACTTCTTGAGCTCGCTCCGAACCCTCCCTGAGGAGGCGTAGATATACATAAGGCCCATCAGCGTGGTTGTCTACAGTTAACACCTCTTTCACCATACCGCGTTGGTGCAAGTCCCGGGTGCGGTCGATAATCAGGTCCACTACCTCACGGGTCTCTTCACGGCTGAGATCCTCTTCGATCAACTCGCTTCCCCGTCCCGCGTAAACCAGGTGATAAAAGCACACCCTGGGAATGTTACGCTCCTCCAGCAAATCAAAGATGGCGGGAATCTCGGCGGCATTCATCCGGTTTATGGTAAAACGCAGACCCACCTTGATACCAGCTTGCTGGCAGTGTCCAATCCCGGCCATGGCGCGATCGAAAGCACCTTTAACTCCTCGGAACCTATCATTGACCTCTCTCATTCCGTCCAAACTGATGCCCACATACGACAACCCCACATCTTTTAAGGCCTGGGCAACGGAGCGGGTAATCAAGGTGCCGTTAGTTGAAATCACCGCTCGCATGCCTAGATTCACCGCGTAATCGGCCAGTTCCAGCAGATCTTGCCGGACCAGAGGTTCACCTCCGGAAAAGAGCACAACTGGACAACCAAACTGGGCCAGGTCATCCAGCATAACCTTACCTTCCTCAGTGCTCAGCTCATCTTTTGCAGCCTCCCCGGTGGCGTGGGCGTAACAGTGCACGCATTTAAGATTACAGCGGCGAGTGACATTCCAGACCACCACTGGCTTTTTGTCACTGGAGAACTGAAGTAGATGTGAAGGGAGTTCTTTTGACTGGCGCCCGTAACGAAGGGCATCAGAAGGCTCGACTGTACCACAATAGAGTTTGGATATGCCAATCATTGTCTTTCCTTGTGTGTTCGAGCAAATTTATCGATGAAAGGGTGTAGCCAGATGATTGCAGAGATGGCCCCATGCCTATTTCTTCTGGGGTCCTGGGATGGCAAAATGACCGCTGCCGTAAGACCTGCGGATCAGTTCGTTGATAAAAGTCTCCGGATCCTCGATGGCTTCCCTGGTGATGACGAACTCCTGCTCACCGCTCTTGTCCATGATCAGTCTAAGAGCGTAATCGTAGTCTGCAGACACCTGCTGACATATATCTGTGACGCTTTCCCCCTGGGTCATCGCCCTGTTCAGAATCTCGTCCATCGCATCCTCGGCGAAACGAATGGGAATTTTCTTCTTCTCCAGAAAATTGGACTCGTATGCTTTTACCTCACCTATCATGGACACTACCTCTTCAAAAATACCATCCAGTTCCATCCCCGAAAGCAGATGCCAGGTGACAACCAGATCGATTCTCTCCTCGGTAAAGGCAGGACCATAATTTTCTCGATAGCGAGCTTCCTTGTCCAGGATAAGCTTTTTTTTTCAAAGTGAAGCAGTGCTTTTTCCAACACACTGACCAAGCCCCGGGCTCCAGTGCGCTCCCCGTGGGCCTGCTCGGCAAGCAACCTGAGGGCCTCATCCTCAAAGCGAATATCAATACCATAGGAACGGAAATCTGCTTTCTTGGCGTTTATTACCGGATTGTTGCGGTTTTTCAGAATCGAGTAGAGATCGTCCACGGAGAGTTCCTCAAAGACGGCGACCACGGGTAATCTGCCCACGAACTCACTTTCAAAGCCGTAGGCAATAAGGTCTTCTGCTTTGACCATCTGCAGGTACTGCTCTTCGTGGTCCTTGGTGGGGAGATCAGCGCCGAAGCCGATCCCCTGCTTCTTGATCCGTTTCTTGACAATGTCAACCAGGGGATGAAAAGCCCCGCTCATAATAAACAGGATATTTTTCGTGTTGATCGTCTTCTTTTCCTTCTTCCCCGTCTTCCGATACTGTTCAATCGCCTGGATCTGGGAAATAGGATCGTGGGCGACCTTCATGTCAACTTCGGTTTCCTCCATGGGTTTCAGCAGTGCCCGCTGCACCCCGGTTCTGGAAACGTCAGGACCGATGAGGTTGTTACTGGAGGCGATTTTGTCAATCTCGTCAATATAAATGATCCCGTATTGGGCCAACTCCATGTCGTCATTCGCTTCGTGTACCAGGTCCCGCACCAGGTCTTCCACGTCGCCTCCCACGTAACCGGTTTCACTGAATTTGGTGGCATCACCTTTGACAAAAGGAACACCCAGCTTGCTGGCAATAAGCTTCACTAAATAGGTCTTCCCCACTCCTGTAGGGCCTATCATGATAATATTATTTTTAATTCGACCCACCACCGTGGGATCCTGCCCCTTCTTGCCCCTGCGCTCATGTTTTATCCGGTGGAAGTGAGTGCAAACCTTGGTGGCGAGGATTGCCTTTGCCTCATCTTGCTTGATCACATACTCATTTAGATAAGCTTCTAACTCCTCAGGCTTCATATCAAACTTGATATTGTCAACAGCAGCATCACCGGTTGATCCTGTTTCTTCCTCCTTCCCACCAGCAGCCTTTGGAAGCATCAAAGGGGAGACTATTTTGACGCGGGCCCCGTACTTCTTGGAGAGATAATCGCTCAGTTCTTTTTCGAGTTCTTTTTGACCGGGTACTTTCCGTTCGTCTTCAGACATCTTGCACCTTTATCCGAAATTGGTTAAGCCGTGATGCCGCCCTGCAACCACGACTACAATTGTTGGCCATCGCTTACAACTTCACTATAAACATTTCACTGGACCATTTCAACTTCTTTAGCCCGTGGCCTGCGCCAGAGTGTCTCATATAACATTAGGTTATCGATTCAAAAAGCGTGCCGTAACCTACTTAGTTGACAACCGGCCTCATTTTCCCCATGTTAGATAGTGAACAGCCCTGACCCCGGAGGTAAGGGGAAGCACTAAAAATCCTCTTGACACTATCCGGTATAATTGTTAGGAAAAATGGTTCTTTATTATGTTAGCATGGGCCGTTAACTCAGATGGTAGAGTATCTGCCTTTTAAGCAGAGAGTCGCTGGTTCGAGTCCAGCACGGCCCACCACTTTACAGCTAGCAGCAGGCAGCTGATAGCTTGCAGGCAGTTCACCAGGCACTAAGCACTTTTCGATCGCTGATTGCGGATTGTGGATTTAAAATCAAGGAGTCAGGAGTCAGAATCTAAAAGGTCTAGAGGGGAAAAAGCATATCTAATCTTTTTTAAACCCTATGCTCTATGCCCCATGCTAGTTTAAAGTCGTCCCCATCGTCTAGCCAGGTCCAGGACATCCCGCTTTTCAAGCGGGACAACAGGGAACTGATCTGAACCCGGCAATAGTGATCGGGACCGAAAAACAGAAGCAGACAATAGTTCTTTTAAATAGTTGTTAGCGTCCCCATCGTCTAGCCAGGTCCAGGACACCGGCCTTTCACGCCGGCAACAGGGAACTGATTCTAACCTGGCAATAGAGATTGGGATTAAAAAACAGAAGCGGACAGTAGTTCTTTCACATAG
>JARRNM010000141.1:0-12922 GCA_037384945.1 Deltaproteobacteria bacterium | reverse complement strand
TTCACTTTTCCTCTGTGCTCTACCGAATCATATCGAAAAAGTAAATTCTCATATTGACATGATTCAAGGCGCTGGTCTATCTTGACATTACCAAAACCAGCTTTTCCAGTTGATCCTCAAAGGCGCAAATTTCTCAATTCCCTCCTGTGCTGAAGTTAGCCCGGAAATCACCTGCTGCACTCATAACTCCTATTTTTTTGGCCAGAGTCATGTGGTGGCGACTAGCAATATTTGAGAGCAAAGTCAAGGTCAGCAATGGCTCTGCCTTTTGGCTCCCGTCTTACAAGTAGGAAAAGGAGATTCTGCAATGAAAAACTACAACCGTCTCATGCTCGGACGCAAGAGCGTACATGCGGATGCCTGTTTCGCCGGCGGGTTCGTTGGTACGGACTTCGGCATACATGAGGACCTCACCGGTCGGCTACCTGATGAATGGCGAACTTTCAATAAGGAGTTTATCCCGATCTATCTAGAAAAATGGCCGGACAAGACAAAGATCGCGGCCGGACTGGCATGCGGTGCAATCTGGACTGTCTCTAAAGGAATGAAACAAGGGGACATCGTGCTGTGTCCCGACGGAACCGGACAATTTCGCATAGGGGAAATTACCGGTGACTACAGCTATGCATCGGGAGAGATCCTGCCGCACCGCCGTCCGGCTTGGTGGTTCGACCGGACAATTAGCCCCGATAACATGAGTGAGGATCTGAGAAACTCGTGTCGCTCGATTGGGACGGTCAGCTCGCTGACGAAGCACGCCGAGGAGATCGAACAGCTCATCCAAGGCATAGCTGCGCCGGACGTTGTTGCGACCGACCCAACGATCGAGGATCCAGCCACCTTCGCGCTGGAGAAGCACCTTGAGGACTTTCTGGTTCAGAACTGGAACGGAACAGCACTGAGTGATGAATTCGACATATACGAGGAGGACGGTGAGCGGGTCGGCCAGCAGTTTCCGACCGACACCGGGCCGATTGACATCCTCGCTGTCAGCAAGGACCGTAAGACACTTCTTGTCGTCGAATTAAAGAAGGGCCGAGCCAGCGATGTTGTAGTCGGTCAGTTGCTGCGTTACATGGGCTTCGTCCAAGAAGAACTCGCCGAACCTGAGCAGACCGTCTTCGGTGTGTCCTAGGAGCGTATTTTAGCTATTCCCGCTCCTAGTAAAATCAAGTAGTTACAGGTCATAAAGAGTTGCAAAATTAAGGTTTTTAGGGTTTTTCGACAGTCTCTACTTTAATCCTCACTTTTCCCTATTCTGACCTGCTCCAAGATGTGGTAGTTTGTATCACAGAGTTAAAAGTGTGAATGAAGAGATGCTCTCCTCAGCTTCATTACGCCCTGGAATACCCTTTCTTTGTAATATTGTCGGCAATTCTTACACTTTCCATTTTAGCTTATCATTACAGTCAACACGTTATTTTATCTGTTTTTTCCTTTGATATCATATTGTTAAGCTAGTAAATTATTGTCGGAAATATTTACAATTTTAATGCATTCCTGCAATTGGTTATGGGCATAAGATGTCAGTTAAGTATCCAGAAATTATAGGGAAATTTCCGACCAGCTAAGTTGGCATGATTTCTGCGTGAGATTAATTGAGGTAAGTGCATGCATCCTGAGTTCGCAAGATTCCAACTGGTCTGACCTGATAAGCAAATACGCATTACCTAAGGAGGTGAAGAAAGATATGAAGTTCAGGCATCTAGTCTTGATTCTCCTACTTGCTCTCTCTTTGGGGCTAATGCCTGCCACAGGTATGGCGTCAATGGTATTCCAGGACAATTTCGACAGTGAGAACGGTGGGGTCGGTGTGACCAATTATACCGGATTCGCAAACTGGACAGTAACCGACGGTACGGTTGATCTGATTGGCAATGGCTTCTTCGATTTTCTCCCTGGTAATGGTCTTTACGTAGACATGGATGGTTCGACCGGAAACGCGGGCATAATGACAACCGAATTTGTTCTCGACCCAGGTGTATACCTTTTGTCCTTCGAGCTCGCCGGAAACCACCGAAACACTAGCCCGGAAGAAGTGATCGTTCAAGTAGCCTTGGGAAGCTTGATAAACAAAACATACTCCCTCAACAGAGACGATCCATTCACACTCTTTGATGAGTCTTTCACAGTCAGTTCTGCTATGACGGTTGCCTTGAGTTTTGAAGGCGTTGGCGGTGATAACATAGGAATGCTTCTGGACGACGTGATAGTTCAGACAACGGCTTCAGCCCCCGAACCCTCCACCATGCTCCTTATTGCCACCGGTCTAGTCGGTCTTGTGGGCTTCAGAAGGAAGTTTAGGAAGTAAAAAGATAATCGAATACCGAACGCTGAAGGCAGGGTCATTTCTGGCTCTGCCTTTTTTGTTTGGAAAGTAAAGACTTACTTTAACCGAAACTCTGCCCATTTTTGAACCACCCCGACATGTGGTATTATGCTGTCAAATGCCAAAAGTGGCGATCAAGGGATGCAATGTTCAGTTTCCTGGCATTGGGAACAGGTTCAAACAACTCGTTCCTATTCACCTTTTCCTGCTGGCTTTCTCGCTTATTGTTTTAAAAATACCACAATGTGGTATTTTTCCTTGACAAGAAGTCCCCTCTCTATGGTACGGTCAGCGTATAAAGCGTAGGCGTAAAGGTTCCTTCCATTCTGCGCTTTTCTTGTTTATCTCTTTGTTCTAGATAGCAATCCACGTAAAAAAATGTAGATGCGGGATAGGAACTAGTAATGAAACTCAGTGGCTGGCATAGGCTCTGGATCCTAGTAAGTGTTCTCTACCTTTGCGTTGTGGTTGGAGGCGCTCTTATTTTTTACCCTAAGGATGGCAGTGTGTCCGAGTGGGAAGTCTTTAAAGAAATGTCACCAGACACAGGCAAAAAGTTGGAAAAATACTATTTGAAAGGCCTTGTTTTGAACGACCTTTTCAAGAGTGATGCTGATTCAGCACGTATAGCTGTTATTTTTAAAGACAGTCATCACAAGTTGTTTTTTCCCAAAAGTACTACCAAAGAAGAGCTTAGGGCACTTAGTGATGAGTTTCATGATACAATACCAAAAGCTCAAAAAAATAAGAAGCGGTCTTTATTGCTCTTGATTCCTCTGATCTGGGCTATCCCATGCATCCTGTTCTACATGCTTGGCTGGTCTCTCGGTTGTGTATACAGGGGCTTTAAGAGAAGTAAATGATTGAACCAATACGATCCGAATCAATCCCTACTGGGCCGATTTTTTTCGGGAAAGTTTTATCTCTAATATTGATCTCTACTCTGATTGTTTGGCTGAGAGAAAATTACCTACTTTAATCCCCACTTTTCCCCCTTCAGACCTGCACCAACATGTGGTAGTGTTCTTTCCAGAGCCGAGAGTGTGAATTAAAAGATGTTATGTTTAGTTCTAGCGAACCAGTAGGAAACTTTATATAACTCGATCGAAGGGATACTCGGCCCCCTTCTTCAGCTCACTTTCCAAGTAAAGAAGGCCGGCGTTTGTAGTCATCAGCGCTGACCGCTCTCCAAAAAGGCTAAAGGATATCCGGAGCAGATACATGGATGCCAAACAGAATAAGACAACCCAGTCCGAGCACGATTTCGATGCCAAGTCCCTTGGAGAAGTGCATAGTACAGTTCAAACCCAACATCCCAAGTTATGGAAGCGCATATTTGCTTTCGCGGGACCGGCCTATCTGGTCAGTGTGGGTTATATGGACCCGGGCAACTGGGCAACCGACCTGGAAGGTGGATCACGCTTCGGCTATGCGCTGATCTGGGTGATTTTAATGTCGAACGTGATGGCGGTGCTCTTGCAGACATTGGCTGCGCGTCTCGGAATCGTCACCGGAAAGGACTTGGCCCAGGCCTGCCGAGCAGAATATTCCAAATGGGCCTCATTCGTGCTTTGGATCCTGTGTGAGATCGCGATTGCCGCCTGCGATCTTGCCGAAGTGCTGGGCACCATACTCGGATTGAATCTTCTCTTCGGTCTTCCCTTGCTCTGGGGAGCGCTGGTAACTTTGTTCGACACCTTTCTGCTCCTTGCGATCCAGAAATTAGGGATTCGTAAGATGGAAGCGTTCATTCTCTCACTGATCATTATCATTGCAGGTGGTTTCATCGTCAACCTGTTTCTGGCAAGACCGGATTGGGGCGCGGCGGCAGCCGGGCTTGCTCCTTCCCTGCCCAGAGGGTCGCTATACATCATTCTGGGGATCATCGGGGCCACCGTGATGCCCCACAATCTTTACTTGCATTCCTCGCTGGTGCAGACGCGCCGCGTATCACGGATGGTCGATTCGAAGGCGGAGGCTTGCAAGTATAACCTCCTCGATTCAGCGATCGCTCTGAATGCGGCCTTTTTTGTAAATGCAGCGATCCTTGTTCTGGCGGCGGCAGTATTTTATCGTCACGGGCTTGTCGTAACCGAGATTCAGCAGGCTCACAAGTTGCTCGAACAACTTCTCGGTACCCAGGCCGCTTCCATCGCTTTCGGACTTGCGCTGCTTGCAGCAGGCCAAAGTTCCACTTTAACGGGCACGCTGGCGGGCCAAATCGTGATGGAAGGGTTTGTCAGGATTCGGCTGAGACCATACCTGCGACGCCTTATCACCCGTTCGATCGCCCTGCTGCCGGCGGTGGCGGTGATTTGGATCTCGGGGGATGAGGGGACGTACAAACTCTTAATTCTAAGCCAGGTGATTCTGAGCCTGCAATTGCCCTTTGCCATCGTTCCGCTGGTACATTTCACCAGCGATAAGCTGAAAATGGGTTCCTTTGCCAGCAAATTGTGGGTGAAGGTGCTGGCATGGATTACTTCTATCATCATCATCGCCCTGAACGGAAAACTGGTCTATGACCAGATCATAGAGTGGCTTGAGCATGGCGCTCCTTTGCTTGTTTCGATTCTGACGATTGGCATTGCGGGAGCGGTCTCGCTCCTACTCGTGTACATTATAGTGCTGCCGTTGATTCGTGGGGAAAGAAGCTGGAAAGAAGAAAAGCCTACTGGGGCTTCAGCGATCATCGAGGGGATCAAAACTCATCGCGTGAAGCATATTGCAGCGGCACTGGGAAAGGATGAAAGCGATTCTGCGATTGTCGGCCGTGCCCTCTCTTTGGCAAAGACAGAGGGAGCGATGCTCACCCTGATTCATGTGGTCGATTCTGCTCCAGCTCTGGTTTACAGCAACGAGGCGTATGACGAACACACGCGGGACGATGAACAATACCTGCTGGAAATCGCAGCGGAGGTGCGCGCTTCCGGGGTTGCGGTGGAAATCGCACTCCCCCACGGTAATCCCTCCGAGGAACTGGTCGCCTTCGCAGCATCGCACGGAGTCGATATGCTGGTCATGGGGTCGCACGGACACCGCCTGCTCGGCGACTTGCTGTGGGGAGAGACGGTCGATCCAGTGCGACACCGGGTGGGGATCCCGGTATTGGTGGTACGATAGGCAAAAAAGTCCACCTGTGCTCACAGGTTACCTCGGCAAGACCTTGCTTTGATATTTTGATTTAAGCTAAGATAATGCGGAGTTTCTAGCTCCGCTTTTTTATCCACTTTGACGAAGCTTTATATTTCACCCTTTAATCCACAGTCAATCCCTCTTGCCCCGTCCCAAGATATAGTACTGTGTCGCTTGAGCCCAAGGTGGAAACGAAAGGACACTATACATCAATTCACTGAGTCACTGGGAAATGGCGCCAATCGATCATCTGCCAAGCCTACCAGCCCTTCGCAGGAATCAACCAACTTATTTTATTAATGCATTTCAACTTACGCCAATAGGCCATACTGTTCATCTTTCTATACGTTTTTTTCAATTGAAACTTTCCTCGACCCCAATCGTTCTTCTCAGAAAAAATGATTATCCTCTTGATTCAGTTGAAATATTCTTTTCCGATATTTTCCAATTCACTTTGCTCCTCAAGGTGGCATCCGATTTGCGTGAATTCGTTAATCAGAGGAAGCGCTTCCTCCAAAAAATCACAGAAAGGAATTTAGTTCCCCACCGGCTAAATCCTTCTGGGGGAGGAAGTTGCTATGAAGAGACAAGTTTTCGTATGTTTCCTTGTATTTCTGGGAATGCTGTGTGGGTTGCCTGCCTATTCCTGGGGAGAGGTGTCCCTGCCATCCTGGCCGACCCTTACTCTTGGAACTGAGCAAGGATCCTCAGAGTCTGTGGACTCTGGAATTCTCCTTGTCTCTGCCGAAGTTCTGGCAGCGTCTGATAACAAGCCCGTACATATAACTGAAGCCCCTGCGGGATTCGACGGCAACTCAAACGGCCTGGTGAATCACCGGATTTTTACGGATGATCGTGCTGTCTTTGATGAATTCGAGGATATTCAAGATGGGCTGGGCCCTTTATACAATGCCCAGTCATGCAGGGAATGCCATCAGAATCCTATTTCCGGCTCGAGCAGTCAGATTACCGAGCTCCGGGTCGGGCATATGGAAGATGGGTTTTTTCAAAATCCTGAAGTTCCTATTATGCATGGGAGGGTGATCATAACCGGCCGGTCACTCATAAACAGCCGGGCAATATGCCCCGGCGGCAAATTTCAGTCTGGCGAAATCCAGGAAAGAGTCCCGCTGACCGAGACCATCAGAACATTCAGAACATCTTTGAATCTCCTTGGGGATGGGTTCGTTGAGGCGGTAGCCGATCAAACACTTATAGATCTGGCAAGACAACAGGCGAGGGATACTGGAGGGGCGATTTATGGCCAGGTGCTTTATGTGCCGGTTTTGGAGGCCCCTGGTTGGACGCGGGTCGGTAGATTCGGCTGGAAGAATCAGCAGGCAAGTCTGCTCTCGTTCGCCGCAGATGCCTATCTGAATGAGATGGGCATAACCAGCCGATTGCTGGAAGACGAAGTAACTGATATCTGTAATCATCCTTCCATACCGGAGCCAAATGACGAGGATGATGACATCGATGTTTTCGCCAGATTCATCCGGGCCACCAAGGCCCCGGCCCGCGACGAAGTTCAAGCTCAGACTCAGGAGGCGCTGGAGGGAGAAATAATCTTCACCAGGATAGGTTGCGCTATTTGCCATGTGCCAACCATGGTGACGGCCCCTGAAGGAACGGTGATTAACGGAGGAACGTTTGAGATACCTAAAGCGCTCGGCAGCAAGACGTTCCACCCCTATGGAGATTTCCTGCTCCATGATGTTGGAACCGGAGATGGCATCGTCCAGAGCTGGGCTGAACATTACGGTCAGGAGGTTTATGAGTACTCCTGGCCCGGATTGTCTGCTGAGGCTTACGAGAGCACCCAGAATAAGATGAGGACCGCTCCTCTGTGGGGAGTGCGATTCCGCTCGCGACTGATGCACGATGGCGAGTCTCTTACCTTCCTGGACGCCATCAAACGTCATGACGGAGAGGCCAGTAGGACAACCAGAGAATTCTTTGGCTTGTCACCTTCAGATCAGCTCGCCTTGTTCGAATTTCTCAAATCCCTGTAGAGACTTTCCCTGGCCGAAGGGGCCGAGCGTCCCTTCGGCCTGCGGTTCTTGAGGGCACCCTGAGGAAGTGGAGAAAATCGTCTAGCCCGGATATTTCATGAATTGCTGTCGCGAGACCATGGAGATGGACGTGCCACCTTGTAACCGCAGGGTGTTGGTTCCGAGGCGTACCTGAACGGTACGTCGCAGGAACCGACAGCCGAGGACGCCAGGAAGGACGGCCATATCCGTGGTCGCAGCAAGTCATTCATGAAGTATCCGGGCTAGGCTAGCCAGCATTGACTTTTTGTCGGCGCTCGCGATAAATGAAATGGAGATTGCGGGCGTAGATAAAAACTCCAGTGCACTGGCCCACGATGAACACCGGATCTCGCCGGTGCACGGCATAACTGAATAAAATGACTCCGCCGGCCAGGCTCAAGTACCAGAAGGCAATGGGTATCAAACTGCGGCCGTACTTTTCGCTGTAAAGCCATTGGACCAGAAATCGCGCGCCAAAGGCTGCCTGCCCCACAAAACCTATGATCAACCAAAGGGAATCAACTCTCAAAGTTTGTTACCTCCTCAATCTCAGCAGTTTTACGCCGCCTTTGTAGCCACATCACACCCAACAGGTCTACCAGTCCCACCCAGAGACGATCCCAAATACCATAATGACTTTGTCCGTGCTTTCGGGGTCGATGGTTGACTGGCACTGAGAGCACGGCTCCACCGCTGCGTATAATCAGTGCAGGAAGAAAGCGATGCATGTGATCGAAAAAAGGTAGATCGAGAAATGTCTCGCGGGGAAATAATTTCAGTCCGCACCCCGTATCCGGCGTGCGATCCTTGAGCAGATAACCTCTTACCCTATTGGCGACTCGTCCGGAGATTCTTTTCAGCCAACTGTCCTGGCGTTTTCTCCGGTGGCCGATCACCAACTGCAGGCCAACCGGACTGTCAGAGGAGTCGAAGACCTCCAGTAACCTGGGTATATCAGCAGGGTCGTTCTGTCCATCACCGTCGAGAGTGGCCACCAAAGGAGCGCGCGCCGCTTTGACCCCGGTATAGATGGCAGTGCTCTGGCCGCAACTTTTCCGGTGACGGACAATTTTGAGCTGAGATAATTTTGCACTCATAGCGACAAGTCGTTCCCAGGTCTTATCTGAACTTCCGTCATCCACATAAACAATCTCATAGTCTAGAAGACCGTCCAGAGCAGAACATATCTCCTTTATCAGGGGAGCAATATTCTCCTCTTCGTCCTTGACGGGGACAACCACTGAAAGATCCATCTTCACTGCCCACTCCGGTTAAAAGTTCAACCTATCCTTTGGCCCATTACCCCTTTATTCATGAATAGGCAGTCCTCTCTTTTCCATAAAATGCTTGAGGCAAACAGTGGTAACTATTGCCAGATAAGAACCGAAGACCGCGTCAGTCAGATAATGATGGCATACCAGTACCCTGCTGATAACGATCACCAAAGCAATGACAAAATATATCACCCTGTATTTGGGATTGATGAAATATAGGGCCAGCATCAGGGCAACGATAGTGCTGGCATGTCCAGAGGGAAATGAGGTTAGTTTACCTTTCAGTTGAAAAAATTTGAAACCGTATAACTGCTCTTGTAAAAACATCTTTGGGCGGTATCTTCCAAAAATGAATTTAATTATAATTACAAGCATACCTGAGACGGATATCGATAGAAAGACAAATAAAGCTCTATTTGACCACACCTCTTTCTTTATAACAAAGCAACACAACCATAGGGAAAGAAATCAGGATTAACTTTCTAATATTTCTGGCAGAGATCTGCTGCTGACCACTGCTCTTCGTCTGTTGCACCTTTTTTGCCATTGAACTGTGACTATCCAGGTTCATTGGAGAAAATTCCACCTATTCACTATTGCCATAGAGATACAATGTCATCCATTTACCCTTGGTGTAGTTAAAGCCATGTATCCTCTCCAAGAGCTTAACCCGGTTATTAGGGCCGGAGATTGCCTTATGGAATTCAGCGTCCAACTTTTCTCTAACCAGGGCCAAACCCTCCGGATTCTGCCGGAGGTATGAAGCGGCCTCACTTGGGCCAACCAGTTTGGTGCCGGTGCCGCAGAGAAAAACCAAACTGGGCTCATGATAGCCCGCGGCTGCAATGATCGGAGTCGCCCTACCGGCTGATCCGCTGTGGTGCTCAACCGCTCCTGCCACACTGCGACTCAGCCACAGCCCATCACTATTTGGGATGATGATCTGGAAGGTCGGGGCAAGGATCAGAGCCTCTAAAAGTATGGCGCTGATTGCTGCCTCGAGCAAGCGTCCACGAAGTGCGTGCCAACCAGGCACAATCATTAAAATGACTGCAGCGCCAGCGGGCCAGAGGGTGAGCGGATCAAAGCGGCCGTTTAGGTAAAGGGGCAATGCCACAATCGACCCTGCCAGAACTACACTGACTAATATCCACAAGATAAAACCAACTCGCGCCAGCGACCAACGGGAAAGGTTCCAGTGCTCGGTGGCACTTATGATAATCAGACGGGCCGTGAGCAGAGACAGGGGAGGGAATATAGGTAAAATGTAGTGAGGAAGCTTGGTGGGAATGAGTTCAAAGGTTAACCAGACTGGGATTATCCATGCCAGACAGAAGCGCTCTCCAATGTGCGCTCGCCCCTTTATGGCTTGCCTCAATGCCGGCCAAAGGAACAGCGAACTGGGCCAAAAGGTCAAGGCAATAACCAGCAAATCGTAACCAAACTCACCAGGGGAAGTATCGGCCCTTTCAACAGTATACCGATGCCCTGGGCAGTCCAGAATGTGAAAGGAATCCCCCAGCCAACCGTTTCTCCCTGGCGATTCCGCACATACAGAGTTCCCAGAGAACCCTGGGCTGCCACGACTGCTGCGAGCAGGGCGGCGTCAGTGGTGGCCTGATGGGCCTCCACCACCAAAAGAAGAGTACTGGCAGTGACAATGGCGCCAAAAAGACCTGTTTGGAGATCAAACAGGTTTTTGCCAAAAACAAAGGTGAGTATTACCGCCACCAAGGCTCCCAGTACAGAAGGAATTCTATAAGGCCAAATTTGGTTGGGCGAACCGCTGACTTCGACTGCCAGGGCCTGCAACCAATGGATACCAATTGGTTTCTTGTGGCGAGGTTTTTCTTGAAAACGGATGCGAACGAAATCGCCGCTTTCCACCATCTGGCGAGTGGCCTGAGCGAACCTTGCTTCGTCCCGATCCACCGGTGGTAAAGTGGTCAATCCCGGAATGTAGAGAACGGCACAAAGGAGTATCAAGCCAAGATACTGCTTCAGTCCATTGGAATGTGTCTGCGCCATAACCCTTGACCAATGCGGGATGTGTTTAGGAACAGATTGGCTACCATTAACCCTGTTCCACCTTCAGCAGTGCCAGCAGATCCTGCCAGTTAGAAATCCTTGGCACGGTTGGCTCCGGCTCTGTCCCTCCTTTGCCCACTACGCCCGGAGCAGGGGTAATATGATTATCTCGGACATAGGTCGTCCACACAGGGAGTAATCCGGCTCGCAGGGCACCTTCCACATCCGCCTCCGGGTCATCCCCTACAAAGGCAATCTCTTCTTTTTCCACACCTAACTGATCAGCTAGTGCTTCAAACACTGAAAGATGGGGTTTACGATAGCCCAAATCGCCAGAAATGAGCATAATGTCAAAGAAAGGCTCCAGATCGAGTTCGGCAATGATTTGGCCGGCAGCAGGCGGATGGGTGAAATTGGAAAGCAACCCAAGAGGGTAATTTTGTCTCAGGCTGCTGAGCATCTCCTTGGTTCCTGGAATAAGCTTGGCGTATTGAATAAAGGCAGAAAAATATGTTTCCACGGCTGCTGCGATGTGCGGATCGTCCGGGGAAACATCATGGCCCAACTTGGCCAGGGCAGTGCTGATCCAGAACCGATTGTGGCTCTCCTTGCCGTCTCTCTTCGTCTGGGCCAGAAACTCCAGGACAGCCTCCCTGTGGGCCTTGACAAAAGCGGTGTGGTCGATTGGGAGACCATTTCCCCTAAGACTGCTGGTCAGCCGAGACAGTGCATCTTCGAGAGCCTTGTATTCCATGGTAATTAGAGTGTTGAAAAGGTCGAAGCCAACTGCTTTTATGTTCTGCATCTAAATTCCTTATTTCCCAATTCCCTAATCCCCTAATCTCCAAAACTCGCAGATCATAGTCGCGGAAACACCTGAAAAAAGCAAGAAATACCTCTATTTGATTTCAAGCTCATTCTTGTTCCCCATGATCCAGGCTGGATTGACAATCTCCTGAGCTTCGCGCTATTGTGCTTGGGTGGGCAGCAAAGGCCCAAATCTTGCTTACAAACTACTCAACTCATGCACGTGCCAACATGGTGGGGCGCCAGTTCTTTCTTGGCAACTGGCCCATTTCTATGATCTAGCCCGGATGTTTCATGAATTGCTGTGGCGAGACCGTGAAGATGGGTGTGCCTGCCCGCCATCGCGAGCCTGCTCGCTCAGGCAAGGCGGGCGGGCCACCGGGCGACCGTCCCGCGCTACCGCGGGACTGGACACGAACCGTACCCGAACGGTACGTCGCAGGGTGTGACACCCGAGGACGCCCGGCTTCCTGCTCGAAGAGCTTACAGCTCGGGGAGAAGGAAGGCCATATCCACGGTCGCAGTCACGCCAGGGCGTGAATTCATGAAACATCCGGGCTAGGGAAAGGGAAAGCATGGCAGACACAGATTTGAAAGACATACTAGGACTTATTGATTCGAATAAGGGAGAAATCATCTGTAGAGAATGCTTAAAAGAAGAGGACCTGCCGCACATTCCCGAAGAAGAGGTGATTACCCAAGAGAAGATTCAGGGGGACGAAAAATATATTTGCAACCGATGCAACAAACAACTCTAATGAAAAAGCCCCCTAGGCTGGGCCATTAGCCTGCGGGAGCTTTAACAGACAAGGAGGGTTTGACCCTTCTTTAAGTCAAATTTAACCATTCATCTGATAGCTGGCAAGGCCGGCAGAAATTTTTGTGCATCAGGAAGAAAGCCTAGCTAAATCTCCGATCTAAAATAAGCATCTGCGATCACTCGTTGTTCATGGGATTGCAGAGATATTCAGCCGAGATGGCCACACGTCCACAGTTAAAGCATATATATTTGGGTTCTTTGGTGAGTTCCTTTATCTTATCGAAGTTGCCACAACTGGAAAGAACACTTATGTGACCTGAATGATCTCCACGACATGTTTGTTCGCTCATGAGATCCCCTCCAGTCTGGTTATCTCTTTGCGTCTTTTAGGTCAGCCCTGGGTGAGCTTGTCCTGCCCGTCCCGCCCGTCTCGAGTTTGCGTCGGGGAGCGTATCTGCGGGGGCCTGTCGAAGGAAGGCACCAGAACTCGCGCCCCCCGGCTCGGCTCCGTCCGCGCTTCCAGCCCGGGGGGCTTCCAGGCCGGAGGGCAGGGGAC
>JARRNM010000140.1:0-8285 GCA_037384945.1 Deltaproteobacteria bacterium | reverse complement strand
CCTCCCATTCCCGAGGATATCACCTTATCACCCACCTGAACGTCTTCGTTCCTCTGCACATATTTGAGGAGACAGAGTTCCCGTCCTAAACCGACCAACACCCCGCGGGCTCTTGAGCTTTGGATGTAAGCATCCACCGCACTATTGCCGTCCAGGATCAACAGTACCTTGGCATGGTGCTTGCCCACGCCAATTACTCTTCCTACTAAGCCCTCGGCACTTACCACTGCCATATCCAGCACCACCCCATCATTTCTGCCTTTGTCAATGAGAATTGTCTGAAACCAGCCTGAAGGGTCAAAGGCCACAATTTGTGCGGGCAGCAATGGCGTAGGGATGGATTTCTTAAAGTTTAGTAAGGCTCGCAACCGTTCATTGGCGAGTTCCGCCTCGCGATAACGGTTCATTTGAAGCTTTAATTCTTGCAGTTCTTTCTTTAACGCCTGGTTTTCCTTCTCTAGCCCCACTAGATAAAAATAGCCTCGCCAAACACTGCCAACTCCGTCTATGACCCCCCAAACCACCTTTTGCACTGGTGCAGTGATTCCCACCACCAGCGATTCAAAAAAACTCATATTCTCACGGCTATGAAGGTTCGCGGAAATAAGACTAAGGGCGAGAAGGAAAACAAAGATTGGAATAATGAATTTCCGTGCTTGACTGGTCACCGGCACCTTGGTTTCTTGTCGTGGAGTTTTGGAATAGCTCCACGCACACTCCTATCTTGCTTCGTGCTAGCTAAGCTATATCATGACCTCCCTGAGAATATCAAGATTATCAAGTGCCTTTCCGGATCCCAGCACCACGGTGGATAAAGGATCCTCGGTTATGGTTATGGGCAGCCCAGTCTCTTCACGTAGAAGTTTGTCAAGATTTTGTAGCAGCGCACCACCGCCGGTGAGGACAATGCCCCGGTCCACAATATCGGCGGCAAGTTCAGGCGGGGTCTGTTCAAGGGCAATCTTCACTGTCTCCACAATAGTCTCGATCTGCTCGCTTATGGACTCCCGTACCTCATCCGAATCAATCTCTATAATCTTTGGTATTCCCGAGACGAGGTCACGACCTTTAATTTGCATCCTTTCAACTTTATCTCCGGCGAAGGCATTACCGATGGTGGTCTTGATCAGCTCCGCTGTCCGCTCGCCTATGAGCAGGTTGTATTTGCGCTTGATGTGTTGGAGGATGGCTTCATCCATTTTGTCACCCCCCACTCGTACCGATTTGCTGTAAACTATACCGGCAAGAGAGATCACTGCCACCTCGGTGGTGCCACCGCCAATATCGAGTACCATGTTGCTGGTCGGTTCAGTGATGGGCAGTCCTGCACCTATGGCCGCGGCCATAGGCTCTTCAATGAGAAAGACTTCCCGGGCGCCGGCTGACTCAGCCGACTCCCTCACCGCGCGCTTCTCAACTTGAGTAATTCCAGAGGGCACGCAGACGATGATCCGGGGCCGTATCAGGGAGCGGCGGTTGTGCACTTTTCTAATAAAATGCCGAAGCATGGTCTCGGTTATCTCGAAGTCGGCTATGACTCCATCTTTCATGGGCCTAATGGCTACGATGTTGCCGGGAGTGCGTCCCAGCATCATCTTGGCCTCTTTACCCACGGCTAAAACCTTGCTGGTGCCCCGGCCGTCCTTGCGCACCGCCACAACCGAGGGCTCACTCAGCACTATGCCCCTGCCTTTGACGTAAACCAAGGTATTGGCCGTACCAAGATCAATGGCCAGGTCACTGGAAAACCAGCCCAGTATGGGATCCAGAATCACGGGCTAAACTCCCTTCATGTTTGATTTAAGCTGAAAGTTCAAATCGGCTGATAAATAGCATGACGATTAAATTTTATCAAATATTATCTGCGGTTCTTCCAAGGTTTATTCACATCAGAATAAGTAGACAAAAGGCGATGGGCATGGAGTGTGGAGCATAAAGCATAGGGCGAGAGGTGGGAGGGGAGAAGGCAGATGATTGCGGATTGCGGTAGGACGTCGGATAAAAAATCGCAGCTATTTCTTGAGAAAGAACCTCCCAGCCGCTTTAATCTTGCTGGCGGTCTCTTTTATTTCCTTGGCTTCTTTGACACCGGGGATATCTTCCACCTTCTCCTGAATGAAGTCCTTTTTACCCTCACCGCTATCTGAGGCGGGAGAGGATATTTCCTTGTCGTCTTTTATCCAGCTGGATATTTCGTCCCGGTCGCCCCGGGTAGCATTTTTAAGCTCTTTTACGCTCTTGCCAAAGGCCTTGCCGATTTCCGGCAACCGCTTGGCTCCGAATATTAGGATAACGATGACCAAAATTACCAGAAGTTCCGGGACACCTAAGGAGAACATATTTCCTCTTATCTTTAGATCAGCCAGTTTCGTATCAAAAACCGAAGCATAATAACACGGTTCTGCTATTTGGTTCAACTCTTCAGCTGACTGCTGCCCGCTGTCAGCTGCAGCCTGGCTCCTGGATTCTGACTCCTTAGCCCGTGTCTTCTGTCTTCCGTCGTCTGACCTCTGAATCCCGTCTCGCTCGTCTCGCCCGACCTCTCGTCTCGCATTACTTCATGGCCCACGCTCTATGCCCTTTCAAATCCAAACTCCGAAATCCGCAATCATCTCCTATCACTTAACTTCACGCCAGACTTCGAGCATGGTCAAGTCGTCGCTTGCTTCGGCCCCACCTCGCCAGAGATTGACCGCAGCCAATAACCCTTCGCCGTAGGGCGGCCCACTTGCCGATTTGATATGGTTGAATAGACGATCAGTGCCAAAAAACTCGCCCCTCTCGTTTTCTGCCTCAGTGACCCCGTCAGTCAGAAAGAGGAGCGATTCTCCGGGAGAAAGCATAATCTCCCTTTTTTCGTATGGGGAATCCGGTTTGATCCCCAATGATATCCCTTGTATTTCGGGCATACCTCGCAATTTACCATCAACCAGCCACAGGGGTGGCAAATGACCGCCCAGGGTAAATTGCATCCTGCCGTTGATAGGCCAATATCTACCTAGAACTACGGTGGCAAAAAAACCCTCCTCCACAGTCAACTCATAGATGCCATTATTTACGCTCTCGAGGAGCTTGTCTACTTCCTGGCGCGACAACGCTTCACTCCGTATCTTTGTGGATAATGCCGCCATGATCAGGGCAGCAGGCAGTCCCTTATCGGAAACATCTGCTACATATATCAGCCAACTTTCATCATCCATTCGAATAACGTCGTAAAGGTCTCCTCCAACAAAAGTTGCCGGCATAGACACGGCCCAAACCTTGCTTCCCCAGCCCAAATCAGGTAGTTTGGGCCAGAAAAGGGATTGGATCTTGGCTGCGGCCTCCAGTTGAACCTCCATCCTTTCCTGTTGAAGACGGATTTCAAGAAATCTCGATCTAGTTATGGCCGTGCCTGCCAGGTCCGCAAAACACTCCAGAAGGGATTCATCAAAGCCATCAAAGCTTGGCTTGCCCTTTGAGTTCAGCACACTGATCACCCCTATGAGGTCGTCGCCGTAGAGCAAGGGGACGCAGAGAAGATTACGGGTGATGAAGCCTGTCCTTGCATCGGCTTTCCCGGAGAATCTCTCGTCCTCCCGCGCCTCTGCGATGTTGATAGGCTGTTTGTTTTGGGCGACCCACCCGGCAATTCCCTCACCTTTTCTGAGTTCCACCGCACTTTTGAGGACTTCGCTCGCCCTCTCACCCAAAAATTCGTCCTTTGCCGCTGAGAACTGCAAAACCTCTCGTTTCTCATCGTATAGCATGATAGAGGCGGCCTCCGCCTTGGTTACATTCCTGGCCAGATCGAGGAGCACGGGCAACAATGCTTCAAGGGATTCCATGTCCGCCAGAAACTGATGAGCTTCAATCAGCCGCTTGAGTGGTCTGGGAACTTTCCGCCCCGTATAGTCCTGATCTTCCTCAGTCATAATGATTACTTCCTGGGGGGAGCCTTTGCCTGGTCCGCAGCTTGCTGCAGGGACCTTCAATTTCCGACTAGCCCAGATATTTCATGCAAGACGTGCACTAAATCAGCATGCCAACAGTAACTGTCGCGAGATTACCACAAGATCTTGGAATTGGTCAAAGAACATTTGTGAACAGAAATTTTTGACATTTTTTACCATTCTGTGCCAAAATTGGCTTTAATCCCGTCCTGCTCCTGCCCCCCTGCTAAGAGGAAATCATGAGGCGACGAAAAGAGCGCAGACAGTATCCCAGACAGACTCTGCCCACACCAGAGGTCGGCATGGTTCATCCCCGTTACGGAGGACAGGAGGGTGAACAGTTTTCAAGAGAAGGGAAAGACACTTTGCTGGTTTACCTCCTCAATGCGAGTGAAGGGGGATTTCTGCTGGAATCGCTGCAGAGATTGGAGACTAACACTGAAGTCGACTTATGGACCAGACTTTCCCAGAGAAAAGATTGGCAGGCAGTCCACGGCAGAGTCGTTTGGACAGAGCCGTCCCCAATTAAACCCGGCGTTTACCTCTTGGGGGTGGAGTTTCTGGCGGTTGCTCTCTCCGCAGAGCGGACAAGACCTTTAGTAGATCCTGTTCAAAGAAGGATGTACCCAGGTGAATTGGAATTCCTCATAGCTTCACCTCTTTTTCATGCCATTCCATTGGAGGCGAAATGCCCTCTTTTGGATCGTATGACTCCAGTCCAGGTGAAAAGCGGCGAAAGATTCATTTCCCAAGGAGATGAAGGACATACCTTCTACCTAATTCAGCAGGGCTCATGTGTAGTCAATGTAGAGAAAAATGGAACCAATCATGCAATTTCCCGTCTTCACAGCGGCGATATAGTGGGAGAGATTGCCCTCCTGACAGGTGAGCCGAGAACCGCAAACGTTGATGCTGAAATTGACATGGTTCTCTGGAGCTTGACCAGAGAGCAATTTGATTCGCTCTGCACTGATTATCCAGATTTGTTGGACTTCCTCACGGAGCTTGTCACCCATAGATTTTCAACTGAGAAAGTTACGGCAAATAAAACCATTGGAAAATACCTCATAAGTGAGATCATTGGTCGCGGGGGTTGGAGTATTGTTTACAAAGGCTTGCACAAAAAGTTGAACATGCCGGTGGCCATTAAGATGCTGAAACATGACATGGCTATGAATAAAGATTTTGCCGAGAAATTTCACAACGAAGCCAAAACCGTTGCCTTGTTAAATCACGATAACATTGTGAGAGTGCATGACATAGAGGAGCTTTTCAGGACAATTTTCATCATCATGGAATACCTGGAGGGGTTACCCCTTGACTATGTTTTGTATAGAATGCCCAAGCTCACTGTACCCAAGGCATTGGACATTCTCCTGCAGGTCTGTAACGGCTTGAGCTATGCCCATGATCAGGGTATAGTTCACCAAGACATCAAGCCGGCTAACATCTTTATCCAATTAGATGGTCGAGCAAAGATTGTTGACTTCGGTCTGTCCTGCCCACCGGGTACCATAGATTTCACCTTGCCGGGAACCATCTACTATATGTCTCCTGAACAAATTGAAGGTGAAACTGTGGACGAGCGGACTGACATCTATTCGTTGGGTATTATGGCCTATGAGATGCTCACTGGACAGAGGCCGTTCCTGGAGCAAGATCCGGCAAAACTTATGGAATTGCACCTCAAAAAAGATGTCCCCGATCCCCGAACCCTGGCTCCAGATTTGCCCCACGAACTAAACTATCTCATCAGGCGTGCCACTCAGAAAGATCCATCAGGTCGCTTCAAAACAGTCTGGGAAGTCATCCGTGACCTTCAGCCCTTGGCTGACACATTGGGGGTAGAGAGGCGACCGCAGCCGGATAAACGACGGAAGATGATGAATTTATTCTTGCTCTATCAAGATGAACAACAACCTGTTTTGCATAAATTAATAGAAGAATTTAACCGTCAGGTCAACGACATAGGTGCCGAACTAAAAGTTACGGCCGTGGACAGAGTCTAGTCTCCTCTTCACAGTCCCTAACAGGCTGCTAAAGCAGAAAAGCTCACGGCGTTTTAGCCCGGATGTTTCATGAATCACCTGCTGCGACCGCGGATATGGACTTCCTTCCGGGTGTCCTCGGGTTTTGTACCCTGCGACGTACCGTCCAGGTACGCTTCGGGTCCAACACCCTGTGGTCGCCCGGTGGCACGCCCATCTTCACGGTCTCGCGACAGCAATTCATGAAACATCCGGGCTAGACTGTTTGGTTGTCCTCAATTCGCGCCTTTGGCATCACCACGGAATGAGCCTTGACACTGGCATTCTCACCGATCACTACATCCCCCATAACACTGGCTTTAAGACCGATAGTGGCTCCTTTCTTTATGTGAACCGAGCTAATGATTAGATAGCCTTTTTGTCCGTAGTGGGCAAAGAGGGTAGCAGAGCCACCAATTGTCACATAGTCTTCCAGAGTGATAAGGCAGGGATCGGAAATGTTGCTAGTGTTTATGATCACTCCTTTGCCAATCTTCATTCCCATCAGACGGTAAAACAGAACATTAAGTGGCGTTGGCGTGATAAAGTCCAGAAAGGTATATCTGACTATATAGGTGAGAGCGTTGTGGATGTACCACGGGATGGTTTGAAGAGAAAACCAGCTTCCTCGCCATGGTTTGACCTTAAACGGCATCAGGAAATTTACTAAAGGAACCACAAATATAATGGTGAGGCCGTAGGCAAGGAAAGCAAAGGCTAAACCACAACCAAGAGTTACGACATGGAGAAACTGGGGCCATGTTCGAGTCCAACCGTCTATAAAACGGTATATGTAAATGCCAGGCACGAGAGATACACCAATGCATAAGCCTCCGAGCACTATAATGGGTGATAAACAAAGGGAAAAACTCAAGCTGCGAAAACGGCGGAGGAAGGTCTCAAAGTGCCCAGCCAAACCAGGTAATCCCGAGGTTGTGCTCAACACATCGACTCTTTCTTTTTGATCCTCATTCTGAAGATTACCTTTATCCGACATAGCTTTACCTTTCTTTACAATTAATCAAGTTCAGCTAGTGTCCCGTCCTTATGTTCTTTTAATTTAATTCTTGCGATTATGTCAAAAAGTGTAAGGAAGGCTTAGGGCAAGTACTAAGGTTTCAGCGTTCAGGTTTCAGGTTTCAGCTTCTGTGTTTCTCCTCCCTGAAACCTGACACCTGACACCTCAAGACTTGGTGCTAGTGCCTAGTAAAACCTGTCCTCTGTTATCTGATCCTCGTCTCGCCCGTCTCGCCGAGCAACTCGCTTATCGCCCCATAAGTCGCGTCCGACAGTTGATCGAGATCCCGGAATTGTTTTGGCTCGATTAGAGGGCCGACTCTTAGGGTAATCGTTCCCTTCTTTGGGATTAAACTTTCAGGTGGCAGGAGTTCTTGCGAGCCAAGGATCGCCAAGGGTACGATGGGTCTTTCTGTGATGCGGGCCAGAAGAAAAGAGCCTTTTTTGAAAGGAAGCATTGGCCCTTTACCCTCTTTCCACGTTCCTTCAGGGAAGACCACTACCGCAGAGCCAGAATCCAGCTTTAATCTCCCCTCTCTAATGAACCTTTTGGCGCTACCCACACTCCCCCGTGCCAGGGGGATATGAAGCCTCTTCAGATGCCAGCCCATGAAAGGCTTTCCAAGAAGGGACGCCCTTGCAACCCAACAGAGATCGAGTCTCAATCCCGCCATAACAGCTAAGATATCTGCTGCAGATGTGTGATTTGCCGCGATCAGAAACCCGCGCTCGTGGTCCCCTACTGAACCGCTGATAGGCAAATTGTCCACACCCTCAATTTTTACCTTGATCCCCGCCACCCATAAATTTGCCCTGGCCCAGAGTCGGGCCAGGGCCCGAGCCCCCCTTTCGGATCGAACACTTAGGAGTAGGGAAATCAAACCCAGCACTCCGGTGCTCACCCCGTAAAAGGAAAGTAACCAAATCCCGCGCAGCCTATTCATAGTCATTTATTGTAGGGTTATACCGTGGTTATGGCAATGGGTAAGGATGGAGTATGGCGCGGGAGCATGGAGTAAGAAGTAGGAAGTAAGAGGTTGGAAGCCAGACGACAAACTACAGACGACAGATGACAGATGACAGATGACAGAAAAAAGAAAAGGGCTGAATTAGTGGGAGAAAAGAACAGAATAAGGATTGTGGTTTTTTAATTTCGAAATGCGCAATGAGAAACGAGAAATGACTCCATGCCCCATGTTTACCTCGTGAAATTGCGTTAGCACCATTTCACTGGGGCTCTATGCTCTTTGCCTTGAGCCTTGCGCCTCCATGCTACTGACCACTAATTACGATTCTGCATCCTCACTGC
>JARRNM010000139.1:0-8315 GCA_037384945.1 Deltaproteobacteria bacterium | reverse complement strand
CGAGTTTTGGCGTGGCTGCAGAGGGAGCTGGCAGCCGGTAGCTAGCAGCTGGCAGTAGGCACTAAGCACTAGGCACAAAAATACAAAGAAGTCGGAGGTCAGAAGTCAGAGGTCAGAAGTTCTGAATCTCGAACCGCAGAACAAGAAACCGCAGAATGATGAAGTTATCACTTCGATATTCGAAATTTCTTGTTCGACATTCTGCGGTTCAGAGAGGCGGGAGATTAGATGAAATGGATTTTGCTTGCTTTTCTCCTGAATCCTGGATTCTTACTCCTGGCTCCTTACCCTATGCCCTATGCTCCATGCTGTATGCTTTTCCGCTACGGCCTTAGCGCTCTGTAATTTACAGGAGTCATCGATGCCTGGAAATACCTTTGGCACTGTTTTTCGGGTCACCACCTGGGGAGAATCGCATGGCCCGGCTCTGGGTGCCGTAATTGATGGCTGTCCACCAGGGTTGGCTCTCTCGGCTGAGGACATAAATGAAGAATTAGCTTGGAGGAAGTCAAGAGATACCCGTGTTTCCACCTCTCGGCGAGAACCTGATCAAGCGGAGATTTTGTCAGGAGTGTTTGAGGGGCAAACAACCGGTACACCCATAAGTCTGTTGATATACAACCGAGATGTGGACAGCAGCGCCTACGATGAGCTTAGAGATCTGTTTCGGCCAGGTCACGCTGACTACACTTACTGGCATAAATATGGGATCCGGGACCGCCGGGGAGGAGGTCGTGCCTCAGGGCGCGAGACCGTGGCCAGAGTGGCTGCTGGGGCAGTGGCCAAAAAGATTTTGGACCAGAGCGGAATAAATGTATTTGCTTACACCCTGGCACTGGGAGGCATCCGTGCTCAAAAGTTGGATTTTGGAGAGATTTACCAAAACACTCTTTTCTGCCCGGATCCCGAGGCAGTACCCTTGATTATGCAACGGTTGCTCGAGGTCAAGGATGCTGGTGATTCAGTTGGCGGTGTAGTGGAAATCCGGGCGCAAGGATGCCCATCCGGCCTGGGTGAACCAGTGTTTGCCAAACTTGACGCAGCTCTCGCCGGAGCGTTGATGGGGATCGGAGCCGTAAAAGGGGTGGAGATCGGCAGCGGATTCGCTGCTGCGGAGAAGTTAGGTTCGGAGAACAATGATCCCTTGACTCCAGGAGGCTTTGCCTCGAATAACGCCGGAGGCATTCTGGGAGGGATTTCAAATGGTGAGGAGATTGTAGCTCGGGTGGCGGTGAAACCCATATCCTCGATAGAGATAGAGCAGCAGACCATTACTGAAAGCGGAGAACCGGTCAATCTTTCGGTCAAGGGTCGACACGACGTTTCGGCCATTCCTCGCATTGTACCGGTTTGCACCGCAATGGTGCGCTTGGTGCTTGCAGATATGTTGTTGCAACAGAAGGCAATCAGCTAAGAGATTAATGCGAACTCGGTACTGAGGAAAAAGCTGAGGGGATATGCCGAATGGCTCAAGGCCCAAGGCTTAAGGCCCAAGGGTAAGAATCGCTACAGTTCAGATTTTTTGTGCATGCGCCTTGCGCCGTGAGCCTTGTACCCTGTGCCTCCTATGTCTTGAGGTTGAGTTTGTCAAATAGTAGGTCCGCATAGTTGAGGATGTAATCTCTCTGCTTTTGGCTTGCGTACTGGATACAACCGCAACGTAAGCGGTTGCGGGTACGAATGAGCAGTTCAAAGCGGATGGAATTACGCTCCAAATTGACAGCGAAGTAAAAGGGTTGACAGTCAGGGTGATCAAGCTGAGTTTTTTCTAAAAGCGATTTCGGTAAAGGTAGCCAGTAGATTCCCGGCAACTCTGCTGGCTCGCTATTATTGTTGAAATAGTGCTCCAGCTGAAGAAAATCATTCTCTCGCAATTGATCAATCACGTATTGTTTCATGGCGACTGCGCACCTGTTCCCTTCAGGCCGAACTAAAGTTAATGAACAGAATATCTCGTCAAAATTGCAGAGGCCGGGCTTTGCTGGAGTAATGGGGTATAGGTGTCAGGTTTCGGGTGTCTGAGAGAAGCAAATCAAGGGTAAAACCTGAAACCTGAACACTGAAACCTGAAACCCAAGATTTTGATCACTCAAGTACTCCAGCAATCCAGTGGGGTAGCCAGCAGCTACAGGTTAAGAAAGTGATATGCAATTGCCCGCCACCATAGTCTGGCAAGACCAAATTGTAAAACCCTTTTTGCTGGATTTCCAAAAAACCTTTCGCTAGAATGCTTTAAAGAAAAACAACAAGTAATTCTAGCCCGGATATTTCATGAATTGCCGTCGCCAGAGCGCGAAGATGGCCGTGCCACCTGGCAACCGTCCCGCGGTACCGCGGGATTGGTCCCGAACCGTACCTGAACGGTACGTCGCAGGGGCCGACAACCGAGGACGCCAGGAAGGACGGCCAAATCCGCGGTCGCAGCAGGTGATTCATGAAATATCCGGACTAAAGATAATGCGGGCTAGCTCTGAACATATAACCGAGTGGCCGGAGTTAGGCTCCTTTACTCAGCTGAGTAGGCGCTGCCTCTTGTATGGATAAGAGAACTCCAGCGGGAAAGTGAGAGTCCATCGGCAATAACCGCGCGCCCAGCAGGCTATCTTGAAAGACAAAGACCCCTTGAGAGACGGCGGCCTTGACCCCGTGAGGGGTTATGGCAGGTTGCTGAAACAAGTGCAGGTGAATGCACCATACCGGCAACTGGTGGACGACTTTCTAGAGCTCTTTGTCAAATACGGGATAAACCCCGAGATAGGATTCGACGCTGCTGCTCTGGACACTTACAGTGTAGTGGCCATGGGAGAGGTGGCCCGCCTTCTGGCAGCAGGGGGCAGAAGTGTAACCTTTCATGGACCATTTATGGATTTGGCGCCCGGTGCCGTCGATGAGACTATTAGGAGAGCGACCGCCCAGAGACTGCAGAGGACATTGGAATTGGTCCCCTTATTCGATCCTGGAAGCGTAGTATTTCATGCGGGTTATGATGCCAGCCGCTACCAGGCACACTGCGAGGAGTGGCTTGCCAGCAGTTTGGCCACCTGGGAGCCTCTGAGCAAAATGGCTGAAGAAATGGGGGTGGTGATCCACCTGGAAAACGTTTATGAGCAGACTCCGGAAATGATCTTGAACTTACTGGAAAAGATATCGTCCGAATATCTCGGCTTCTGCCTCGATATGGGTCACATGAATGTTTTCGGAAAAGTTCCTCTATCAGAATGGCTGGATGCCTTGGGTCCCTACCTCAAAGAGGTGCACCTTCACGACAACGATGGCCTCAGCGATATGCACGGACCCATAGGTAGCGGGACGGCCCCCTTTGAGGAGTTATTTCAGTATTTGCAAGACAAAAAAATAAAACCCCTGGTTACTCTCGAACCCCATGAAGAGGAGACGCTTTGGAGAAGCCTAGGGTCTTTAGCATTGCTCTGGCCTTGGGAAACGTAGCCCGGACGTTTCATGAATCACTTGCTGCGACTGTGGATATGGCCGTCCTTCCGGGCGTCCTCGGGTGTCGCACCCTGCGACGTACCGTTCAGGTACGCCTCGGGTCCAACACCCTGTGGTTGCCCGGTGGCACGTCCATCTTCACGGTCTCGCGACAGCAATTCATGAAACGTCCGGGCTTGGGCGTGGTACTATGGGATAAGGGTTGCCCCATTCAGAATTAGGAGGTAAATAACGACAAAGTTTTACCGAAGAGATCCATTTTTTATCAGCAGTCGCAGAGTTTGCGGTAATACTAAACTGGTGACCTTGAGAAAGGGCAAGCCGTGGAAGCACTAGAGGAAAGATCCATGAAAACACTAGTTGAATACATTGTCAAAGCCCTGGTTGACCAACCTGATCAAATTCTAATTGCTGAGAGAAGCGGCCGCAATACCACGATTATCGAGCTGGCAGTCGCCAAAGAAGACATCGGTAAAGTCATAGGCAAAGAGGGGCGAACGATCAACGCCATCCGCACTATACTCAATGCTGCTGGAGCTAGTCAGAAAAAGCGAGTGGTTCTCGAGGTTATGGGTTAGTGGCTTTAGTTTCCTCTGCTCTTCATGCCTGATCAAAATGGGACTGGATATAGTAGATAGCCAAAGTGTGTTATCCTACTAGTTAATCCTGTAGTTACTATCAGCTAAACCGGAGGGTGAAACCCAATGGTACCCTTCTGGTGGGGCTAATAAGTTATAATTTTTAAGAATTGTCACTGCGTGCGAAGATCTCCAAGGAGGTAAATAATGGCCAAGAAGTTCAAGGAAGTTCCAGTGGACCTGCTTTATGCCCGGATTGATCCTAACAGCTTAGGTTTTGACACTACCGAGAGTCTTTGCCCCCCCGAGGAAGGGGTAGTGGCTCAGGATCGAGCCATTGAGGCGATTAAATTCGGCATGGGCATGAAAGATGTGGACTACAATATTTTCGTGGCAGGACAGCCCAAGACAGGACTGACTTATATCGCCAGGACCTTTCTTGAAAAGACAGCCAAAATGGAGCCAACCCCTCCTGACTGCTGTTACGTTTACAATTTTAAAGAACCGGACAGTCCGAAGTATCTCAGCCTGACAGCCGGCAGAGGAAAGGAACTAAAGAAGAACATGGAGCAATTCGTTCAGACGCTCCAGGCAAAGATACCCGAGGTTTTCGACAGCGAGGACTACAGTGCCAAAGAGGCTGAGGTACATCAGGCATTTGAACTCCAGAGAAGGGAAATTATTGACGCACTGTCTCAGCGGGCCAAGGAAGAGGGATTCATCCTGCAGTTTTCCCAGGTGGGCATGGTAATAGTGCCCGCCACTGAGGAGGGCCAGCCCATGTCTCAGGAAGAGCTCAGTCAGCTTCCCGAGGAACAGAAGCAGGAGCTCAGGCAAAGAAGCGACAATCTGCAGAAAGAGATGAACGACGCCATCAAGGAGATCCGCAAGGCGGAAACGGCATTCAGGGAAAAGCATAGCAAGTTGGACGCTGAGATAGCCATGTATGTGGTGGGCCATCTCATGGAGACCCTGGAAGAGCAGTTCAAGGACGAAGAGAATGTGCTCGAATATTTCAAGGAAGTCCAGGAAGACATCTTGGAAAACATCGATGATTTCAAGAAAAAGCAAGAACCTCAGCAGCAAGCTGCCCCCTTTCCCGTTCCACCAAAGGAGGTGACCTTTCGTAAGTACGATATCAATGTCCTCATAGATAATTCTGAGACCGAGGGGGCACCAGTTATCATCGAATCAAACCCCAGCTATCCGAATCTCTTTGGTAGTATTGAAAGGCAGGCCTATTTTGGCGCACTTTTTACGGATTTCAGCATGATCAAGCCGGGGGCACTACACAAGGCCAACGGGGGTTACTTGGTACTAAAGGCTCTGGATCTTTTAAAATACTGGATTTCTTGGGAAGCCTTGAAAAGGGCTATCAAGGACCGGCAGATCAAAATAGAGGATCTTGGGGAACTCTACGGAATCTTCAGTACCCGGACGCTGAAACCCACCCCAGTACCACTCAATGTTAAACTGGTCCTCACTGGAGATCCCTATCTCTATCAACTGCTCTACATTTACGATGACCGCTTCCCTAAGATGTTCAAGGTGAAGGCACACTTGGACACGGAAGTGGATAACACAGAGGACAATCTCAAACAGGGTGCCTGTGTCATGTCCAAATTTTGTATTGACCAAGGACTGCGCCATGTGAGCAATGACGGGGTTGCACGTGTCCTTGAATACAGCATGGAACTCACCGGGGACCGAGAGAAGCTCACGCTCAGACTTGCCGACGTCAGCGACTTACTGAAGGAGGCTAATTATTACGCTGACGTGGATAAGTCTGATTTGATCAACAGCCAGCATGTGCAGAAGGCCATTGAGAAGAAGAGATTTCGTGCGAGTCTCTACGAGGAAAAGGTGCAAGAGCTGGTGAAAAAGGACATCTTCTGGGTTGAAACCGAGGGTCAAAAAGTAGGCCAGGTAAATGGTCTCTCTATCCTCATGACCGGTGATCACGAATTCGGCAAACCCAACCGCATCACTGCCACTATCTCTTTGGGTAAAGGTGGGGTGGTGGACATCGATAGAGAGGCGAAACTGAGCGGCAACATCCATACCAAGGGTGTCATGATTCTCAGTTCTTATTTAAAAGAGAAGTTTGCCCACAACAAACCCTTGAGCCTGTCAGCCAGCCTTTGCTTCGAACAGAGCTACGGCATGGTTGATGGCGACAGCGCTTCCAGCACGGAGCTCTATGTGATTCTTTCGGCTATCTCCGGGGTGCCCATCGATCAAGGCATTGCAGTAACCGGCTCAGTAAGCCAGAAGGGTGAGGTGCAGCCTATCGGCGGCGTGACTCGGAAGATCGAAGGTTTTTTTGACATTTGTCACTACAAGGGACTCAACGGCAAGCAAGGGGTCATGATCCCGGAGAAAAACGTCAATAACCTGATGCTGAGGCGCGATGTGGTTGCAGCGGTGAAAAAAGGCAAGTTCCACATCTATCCTGTGAGCACCGTGGAGAAGGGCATCGAGATATTGACGGGGATGAAGGCCGGAGAGCTTCAGGAAGACGGCACCTACCCGGAGGGTACTCTCTTTCGCCAGGTGGACGACAAACTCCAAGAGATGGCAGAAATGGAGAAGGAATTCGGCAAAAGCAAAGAAAACGAGGACAACAACGAAGAAAATACCGAATAAATCATGGTAGTATCTTGACCGCAGGGCGCTCGCATCTGGAAAAGGGCGCCCTTTTCTTTTGCCTAGGGCATGGAGCATAGAGTAAGAAGTCGGAATCTAGAATCCAGAATCCAGGAAGGGGTGCCGCTGTGTATGCTTTATCTTTTCCCCGTCTCGCTCGTCTCGCTCGTCTCGCCAAAAATTTTTCATAGTGACTAACGAGGGTTGTGAGGAACGATGGCAGAGAATAGAAAACTTGAGGCTGTGCTCTTTGATATGGATGGGGTGATCGTCGATAGTGAGCCCCTGTGGTCGGAAGCAGAGAAGCGACTGCTCGCTCGCAGGAACCTTGCTTATTCACCCTCACTAAAAGCTGCCATGATGGGTCGTGATGCCAGGGAAGCTGTGGGTTTCCTCATGGAGCATTACGGTCTGGCAGAGAGTGCTGGAGGGTTGATCAGAGAGCGCAACCAACTGATTGCAGAGCTGTTCAAAGAGTATGTCGAAGCCATACCAGGCGCTTTGGAGTTGGTCAGCGCTGTGAGCGCTGCGAGGATTGTGACTGGCTTGGTTTCCTCCTCACCGAAACCCTTGATGGAGCTTGCCTTGGAGAAACTGGGTGCAACCGGACTGTTTGCTCTGGCATTGAGCGGTGATCAGGTAACTCGCGGAAAGCCGGCACCGGATATCTATATAACTGCGGCGGAAAAGTTGGCTGTGAAGCCGGAGCATTGCCTGGTGATCGAAGATGCACCCCATGGCGTGACGGCGGCGAAAAGTGCTGGTATGCGCTGTCTGGCGATCGCCACCAGCGTTGGCGTGGTTGAGCTTGCCATGGCAGATAAGGTAGTGATGGGTTTTGAGGAGGTGGATGTTCGTTTGCTCCTAGACCTAATGCAACGTAGTCCTGGTCAGGGCTAAAAGGTGGTGTATCGCTGTCTTGGACTAAGCAGTGGGTCCTGAGAGCATGCGGGAAAGGCTAGACAGGCGAGACAAGCGAGAAAGGATGTTAGTACAGGATTCAGCATTACCTTTCTCGCTTTTCTCGCATTTCTCGCCCTAGCACAAGGCGAATTAAACGGCTACACTCGACTACTCATCGGCTCAGCTTGAAGGACAGAGCAATTTAAAGTAAAATTCAAAAATATAAGTAAGAGGCTGTCCGACAACGTCATTCTGGGTCCTTCGGCAGGCTCAGGATGACAGCAGGAGGCATTGAGTGAGTTGTCGGACTGCCTCTAACGGCGATTTTTAAAAGCAATATTATCAACTCAGATCTGACTTTAGGTTTGAGGCTGCCCCAATTAGGTGAGGCAATGGCCCGCATCATTTATGACTTAGCTTCCAAGGGCAAAGGACTTTACCATATTTACACGGATCTTGATTTCTGGGATGCCCGTGGGGTGCTCAAAGGCTTGGCGAAGGTCAAAAGAAACTTTGGTAATTCACCCCCAGGTGACAAGTATCCCACTCAGGTGGTGGTTGAGGACCTCAGCTCCAGGGTGAAGAAGGAGATTGAAAAACGACTGAAGTGTGCCATTCCATCCCCACCCCGTCACCTTATCGTCCAGTCCATCATTTTTTCCGGGAAGTTCGAGTTTGACCGTCGCCAATACTATCCTGATCGGTGGTCTCCTGAGAAAGTGCTTTTTTTACCCGGAA
>JARRNM010000138.1:0-8418 GCA_037384945.1 Deltaproteobacteria bacterium | reverse complement strand
GATCATCTGAAATACTTCTCGCATTTTATTACTGTTGCCAATAATGTTGGTGATCCGGTGTTTGCTGGCGAGTTGTTCCTGCAATCGTAGGTTTTCCTGGTGCAAGGCCTCATTTTCTATCTGTAGAGTCTCCAGATTGATTACCCACTGGGCCAGCATGGTGGCTATCACGGTGAGAAGTCTCTCGCTGGACTTTAGATCAAATCCGTCATCATAGGGAAGGTCCACACTCAGTGCACCAACAACTTGTTGACCTTTCTTGATGGGCACGCAGATAAAGGAAAGCTCTTCTTGGTTCTGTCGCCTAGAAGCAGTGCGGTTGAGAAATGAGGGTTCTTCACTTATCTTGGGAACAACGAAACCTTTGCCCTGCTGAATGACTCTTCCGGTGATCCCCTCGCCGGGTTTGTACCTGCCTCGTTGCATGGCGCTCCTGGAGAGCCCATGGGCCACCTCAATTTGTATCTCGTCCCGCAAAGGATTTAGGATGGTGATAGTTCCCCTTCTCATGCCCAGAGATCTGGACAATATCTCCAGAACCGAGTAAAGGGATTTTCGCAGGTCGATGGTTTCAGTTAGGACCTTGGCAATTTCATAAAGATAAGTAATTTCCTCGATTTTCTGCAAATTTCTCTTCCTTTCCTACACTTATGCGGAGGGTAGTAAGGAATAACACAAAATTGTAGTTTTGGAAACGACAAAAAAACAGCCGACAGCTGGCAACCGGCAGCAGGCAGAACCTAGAGGACAGAAGTCTGAGGTCAGAGATCAGAAGACAGACGACAACAGGCAATGTTGTTATCCGTTATTAGCTATTTGTTATTCGGGAGTGTAAAGTTCAAGAGCTTATCCGACACTGGCCGTGTGGGTATTAGTTTTCCCTGTTGCATCTTGCTCAGTTGCTAAGTGCTTTGTCATCTGAAACGTTTCCATAGGCTTGCGGCCCATGTTTCTATAACCCTGATGAGCTCTTTGGTGATTGTAATGATAGAGCCGGGCATCAAAGTCTTCCTGGAGTTCTTCGAGACTTTGATAGAACTTCTTTCTGAAGGTAATCCGGAAGAACTCATCTAAGGATGTACGATTAAAGCGCTCCACAAACCCATTGGTCCTGGGAGTGCGCACCTTACAGTAGCGGTGTTCAATATCATTGAGAGCTAGAAACAGCTCATAAGGGTGATAGTGACGGCCCTTGAACTCAGAACCCCGGTCAGTAAGGATGGCCAGGATGGGAACGTTATTTTCCTGGTAGAAAGGCACAACTCGGTCGTAGAGAAGATCAACGGCAGTTTCAGCCTTTTTATTGTTGTACAGTTTGCCAAAGGCTACTGAGCCGAAGGTATCTATAACCACCTGCAGATATACTCTGCCTACTCCTTTCAACTGGCCAATGTAGAAGGTGTCCTAACAGAGAAGGTAGCCCGGATGTTTGGACTCAACATGACGCTCACGCACACAGGGGTTGAACTTCTCAAGGAGCCGGATCTGCTCATCAGTAATAGGGAGTTTTTGAGCAAAGTGTTTTTCTTCCAGCTTTAGGAGTCTCTTGTAGCGGGTATTTAAGTTATGACGGCATAAGATATTATAGACCGTAGAGGCACAGACGAAGATCTTTTGATCTCGTAGAACTGGCTACGGGAGTAACTCATCAGCCGGCAGGCTTCGGAGATATTGTTTAATTTTTCGGCTAACTCTAGCAAGGATAGTTTCCTATGTGCTATCTTAACTTTTGCGGTCATCTTGGCCTCCTTTCGGGTACGGGTTTTTGTGGTGAAAACATCATACCCTAGAAGGCCTTATGGCCGCTCTTATTTTTGCCGAACTGTCCGGTAAGAGTTTAAGCTATACATCCTGACCTCTGATCTCTGATCTCTGATCTCTGACCTCTGATCTCTGACCTCTGATCTCTGACCTCTGACCTCTGACCTCTGATCTCTGACCTCTGATCTCTTAGCCCATCTCGCCTGTCTCGCTCGTCTCGCCCGACCTCCCGTCTCGCCACATACTCCATGCTCCATGCTCACTCGCAACGGACAATGGACCACTGACAAGCTCATTGACAAAAGGTGGCGTGGCAATTAGACTCAAGCGGATCTTTGGCCTTCTAATTATATTACAAAGGCTGAATGCAGATTGTTGACAGTCTGGGAGGGATGAGGAATTGAGAGCACAGCATTTAAGGGCAGCAGTAATTTTTTTGTTGGCCTCGGCATGGCTGCTTAACGGTTGTGCTGCTGAGAGGGCCTTCAGGGAGAGGCAGGCAAGATCCTTTCGTGACCGGGGGGAAGCCTACCTTGCCGCAGACCAAACGAGTAAAGCTTTGGAGCAGTTTCTCGAGGCTCTCGAGATCTACCCTGATGATCCGTCTCTCCATTATGACTTGGCTTTGGCCTACGACATGAAAGGGTCTCTTGATAAAACGGAATATCATCTAAAAGAGGCCATTAAGTTGAAGCCGGACTACTCAGACGCTTACAACTACCTTGGCTTTGTTTATTTTGGCCAAGGCAAGGTAAATGAAGCCATTAAATATTACCAAAAGGCGCTGGACAATGAGCTCTACCTGAACGCCCAAGACGCTCACATGAACCTGGGGGTTGCCTACTTGAGTCTCAAGGATTACCGCAAGGCGATACTGCAACTGGACGAGGCCATACGGCTGGTCCCCAATTTTGCTGCAGCTTACAATAATTTGGGGAAGGCATATGAGGGCCTGCGGCAATACAATAAGGCCAGGTTCAACTATGAGAAAGCTGTAGAGTTTAATCCGCAGTATGCCGACGCTTACCTTAACTTGGGGAAACTACTCTACCGGAGCGGTGAGCGGAAGAAGGCCATAGAATCTTTCGACAAGGTGATAAAGCTGGAGCCTGGCACGGACAAAGCCCAGGAGGCACGACGCTACCTGAGAAGTTTAAGATAGGAGACTCACCCGAAGAAAATTTGCATTTAAACCACAAAGATCACCAAGAACACAAGGGAGATAATTTTGTTCTGAGAGTTCTTTGTGATTTTTGTGTACTTTCTGGTGAAGACTAGAAAGAAAAAACCCCGACGGGCACCGCACGTCGGGGTTTTTTGTGCCTTTACAATTATCAGCGTTGGGTCAATTGCTGATCGTTCACTATAGATGGGCTCAAAAAGATCAGGAGTTCGGTTTTCTCATCATTGATCTGGCGATTCTTGAAAAGCCAGCCCAAAATTGGTATCCGCCACAAAAATGGGACGCGACTTTCCGACCAAGAGGTATCCCGGATAACAATGCCACCGATGACAATGGTATCACCGTCGTTTACCAGGAGTTCGGTTTGAGCCTCCTGAGTTCGGATGGCGGGAACATCCTGGACGGTCCTGCTGAAGTCAGCTTCATCCTTTTTAGCCAGCACCTCCATTCGAACTTTGCCGTCGGGGGTTATGTGCGGTGTCACGGTCAAGGACAAGGTGGCCGGGGCAAAGGCAGTACTAATTGTTCCCTCTTCAGTCCTTTGGGGGTAGGGGATCTGATCACCCTGTTGGATCATGGCCTGGACGTGATCGAGGGTGAAGATTCTGGGACTGGAGATCACCCTTCCCTCACCGGCCTGTTCTAAGGCGTCCAGTGTCATGTCTAGTTCGAACAGGTTGTTAACCCCTAAATTTCGCGCAAAATTGAGACCTAAAGTGCCGATGCCAGACGTTGGAGCATTTACGGCAAAATCGACGACATTGGAATTCGTCGCTGAGCTCAGTCTGTTATTGAGACTGTTATTAGTATAGGAGGCGTTCCAGCTGATGCCGAGGTTACGGGTGAAGTTGGTGTTGGCTGAGACGATCCGCGACTCTATCATCACTTGCTGAGTTGCCTTATCGAGTCTGGCAAGGATTTCTTTGGCTAGCTCAATCCGTTTGGGAAAGTCGCTGAAGATAATTAAATTGGTTCGATTGTCAACCGATATACTGCCCTTCTCACTCTTGATATTTTCTATCTGGGCGCTTATATCTCCCACGTCAGCGTAGTTGACCTGAAGGTATTCAGTAGTAATCTCGCCCAGATCCCTGGCCGCTGCCATGAGGTCTTTTTTGGCCTCAACCTCGTCTCTTTTTCGGTCCAATTCCGCTTTGATTTTCGCTGCCGTGGCAATGCGGATGACGTTCCCCTCCATAACGCTGTCCAGGTCGTTGATCTTCAGGATCAGTTCCAGCACCTGGTCCCAGGGCACATTGTCCACCTTGAGGGTCACTGTGCCCCTGACATTGGGCTCCACCACTATGTTCTTGCCGGTAACATCGGCCAGGAGCCGAAGGACGTTACGAATGTCAACCTCTTGGAGGTCAAGGGAAATCTTCTGACCCAGGTATCTCTCTCCTACTGCAGGGGGCGGAGGCACGGCCTTGGCCGGTGCTGCCTCAGCCAGTTGTTGCGCTGGTGGACTTGTTTCCAGAGCCTGTTCCTCCGCGGCCTGCACCTCTTCGAGGGCCTCCTCTTCCGCCGGTGGGGGAGGTGCCGCTGCCGCCATTTCTTCCGGGGGAGGAGGTGGTTGCATCTCTGCCTCGACGGGGGCTGCTGGAGCCCTTTTCTCTTCCACTGTGGCTGGTTTGCTAAGCTTGATAGGCTCGGGTGGCGGCATGGTCGAGGCATCGAAATCCAGATAGACCTTGTCGTCTTCTTGCACTACGTGGTAGGGGACCATTTCACGCAGCTCTATGTAAAACTCAACCGTCCCGGGTACTCCCTTCATAGGACGGGGATCAATCAAATTAACAGCGCTGGGAAATTGCCCCGTGTCAATATGCCGCTGCAGATACTTGGGGAGCCTTGTATTTGGCAAAACCATGGAGATAGAATTTTTTCCCGTGATCTGAATTTCAGGATCGAGGGGGCGGTTAGCGCCAACGGTCAAACGCGACTTGTCTGTCTTCAAAAGGTTAAAATCTATGGAGGTAATTCTCGCCGGTTCAGCCGGAGGAGGGGTTCTCTTGGCTTTCTCAGCTTCCTTGCGCGGCGCAGCAGCGGGTACGGCCGCAACTATTGGCGGGCTGGGGGGAAAGCCTGAGCCCGGTTTAAAAGTAACAACCAGCCGGTCGCCTGCGGATGTAACTTGGTATGGCAGGCCAGCAGCGGGAATCAGGTCGAAAACTACCCGAACCTTGTTGGGGTGTTCGCCTACCCTGATGTTCTTGAGCAGCTTGTCTGAAGGGGGCACTGCTCCTCTGGAGGCAGCCAACTTTACTCCCATGAGATCCAGCACTACCCTGGCTGGATCAGTAAGGGTAAAAACGTTGTAGTTGCTAAGGGTACCGTCACCAATTATGTATACCTTGACTTCATCGTCTGAGCGTATCGGTTGAATGGCAGTGATTTCTTTTGCCGGTACCGACGCCATTTCAGCTGAGCGCTTAGTGGCAGCAGCCCCAGTTGATTGCCCCTCACTCTTGGAGACTGCAACTTCGCTCCCAGCGGCTGGCTCAGACCTGGCCTCTTTAAGGGCAGCGGGTTTTTCAAACTGCACTCGGATCTGATCACCTTCCTGGAGTATTTCGTAAGGAGTTTCCTGGTTTAGCCCGATCTCAACGCGCGTAAGGGGTTGAGGTTCCTGGGTGAGGGTCATGGTCTCAATCTTGCCGATGATTTCATTTTCCACCGCAAGGGGAGAGGAGGAGACTTTACTTTCTGTGTTGGGCAGATCTAACACCAGCCGCAAGGGATCAATCGCCTTGAAGGCGGTGTAGGTAATGGCGTTCGAGCCGGTCAAAAGAACGTCCAAAGTACCATCGTGATCCACAACTTGGACATCTTTCAGTTGTTGAGTTTCACCGGCTGTTAACTGTCCAGTACCAGTCTGGGAGGTTGGCGGAACAGGAGACTTGGTAGCGCAGCCAAAAGCATAGAAAAGCAAGACCAGGAGGCCTATGTACATTATCCATCTTTGTTTCGGGCACCTTCGACTATGCCTCATTCCAGTCCTCCTTCCACGGGAAAGGTTGTCAGCGGGCTTTTTCCTTGTTTTCCCGCTACTCCAAGCCCGGATATCAAGATGGTCTCATCACGACCGCTTGATTCCCCAAATATTGTCGCTAGCTATTTTTTTCTTCGCCTTCTCCTGCCCTTCTTCTTCGGCTCTTCTTTAGGCTCAATAAATTTATAAGTTGTGGCGGTGCAGCCGGTTTTGAGAATGACGACATCAGCTTGGTTTTTGGCGGCTTTCATCTCTGACATTGTTACATCGCCGATGTTGACGATACGACTTAATCTGCTTACTTGATCAAAGAAGGTAGCAACATTGTGATAAGGGCCGGTCACTTCTAGTCTCACTGGGATTTCAGCATAGAAGTTTCGAGGCACCTCTTTCTGTGGTTGAAAGAGAAGAAATTCCAGGCCAGACTGGGCCCCAAGATTTGAAATACTGGTTAAAAGGGCGGGAATCTCTTCGTTATTGGGCAAAAACTTAAGTGCCTCCCTGAATTCCTCTTCAGTCTTTTTGAATTCTTTTTTGAAAGCCCGAAGATTTTTTTCGACACTTTTTAGACGGGCAAGCTTGTCTTGGGCGGATTTGAGGTCTTGATTCAACTTGGTTATTTTCTCTGTTTGGGGCAGATAGAAAAACCAGACGAAGCATCCCCAAAGGGAACCCAATATTGCCACGGAAACAATTATTTTATGCGCTCTGCTGAGCTTGCTCAGCTTGTGCCATGGTATAGTTGGTACCTTTACGTCTCCAAGACCTTTTTTAACTTCTAAAGCCATAGGCTTCCTTCCTCAAGTTAAAGGGGAAACTGCATTAACCAAGGTCTCCCCGGAGAAACTATGTCCTCTTATCTGGCTTCTTATCTGACTGTGCTTCCTCCACCTTAGGTGGCACAACGATCTTGGCGGTTAAGTTAAAGTTTTTCAGTTTATATCCCTTAATGTCTACCTGGCGTGACTGTTTCAGGTCTACACCGTTCGGATCAATGTACGGGGATTTGGCCAAGGCCTCCATAAACTGGGCTATAGTCTCGTTACCCCTGGCCACCCCTGTGAGGGTCAATCGGTTTCCTCTTTGACTCAGGTTTTTAATCCACATCTTGTCTGATGGGATCTTCACTGCAAGTTGGTCAAGTATTCTTACTGGGAGGTCGCGATTCTTCATTAGGGTGTCGATGACAGCAAGCTTTTGCTTGATCACTTTTGCCTGCTTTTTCATCTCATCGAGCTGTTTTTGCCTTGCTTGATAGCGCCGAATGTCCTTGTCGAGTTGTATCTTCTCGTTGGTGATCCTCTTGATCTCACGGGTATGGCCAACATGAAAGTAGGCCATTACGACTAAAGAGAAAAATATCAGGAGAAAAAAGACAGAAATCTCCTTACGGATTCTATCCTCAACCGGACGCTTGCCAATGGGCAGTAAGTTAATTCTTATCATTTGTCTCCTACCCGCCGTAGGGCTAGTCCCACGGCAACAGTCATCTGGGGAGAAATATAGTCTAGGTACTGCTGATCGAATACTTTTGTATCGAAATCAATTTTGGCCAAGGGGTTAAAATGAGCCACAGGAATATTGGTATCCTTGTTGAACAAGGCATCCAATCCGGGCAAACGGGAGGAACCACCACTTAGGAGAATTTGGCCTATGGTCTCTTCCGGGTAGGTGGCATAGAAGAAGTCGATCGCCCGTTTAACCTCAGTAGACCACCCAGTAGCGGCCGAGACAAATATCGCTTCTAAATCCTGGACAGGAACTTTCTCTGAAGACATGCCGAGCTTGACCTTTTCAGCTTCCTCATATTCGAGGCCGAAACGCTGTTGGATATCTTCGGTGATTTGGTAGCCGCCGATTGATGCATCTCGGTTAAACATGGAAACGCCATTTTTCAGTACATTAATGTTCATTTTTGTGGCACCAATATCGACGAGGGCGACGCCGCCACTTTCGGTGGCCTCGTAATTGGCCTCGAAGGCATTTTCCAAAGCAAAAAAGTCAACGTCAACAACTTGAGGCTGCAAGCCGGATTTCCTTATGAGGTTTACGTAATCATCGATCACTTCCTTTTTGGCGGCCACCAGCATAACTTCCATGCGATCTGCTTTCTCTGCAGAAGAACCAAGAATCTGGAAGTCAATATTAACGTCCTCCACGTTAAAGGGAATATATTGTTCTGCCTCCAGTTGTATGTTGTCGTTGAGCTCATCTTCGCTCATCTGTGGAAGATCCACTTTTTTGATAATCACCGACCAACCAGCTATCGAAGTAGCAACCCCTTTTATTTTAGTTTTCAAATTGTTGATGAGTTTCTTAATGGCCGTTTGGACCGCGTCAGGGTCTTTGATTGCACCTTCCACGATGACGTTGGGTGGTAGCTGGCTTATCCCCATGTCTCTTAGCCGATAAATGCCTTTGATTTCTTGCAGATGAACGATCTTGACCGCATAGGAACCAATGTCAAGACCTAAGAGGGAGG
>JARRNM010000137.1:0-16516 GCA_037384945.1 Deltaproteobacteria bacterium | reverse complement strand
GGATAGTAAAGTGGACATCCGGGCTAGGACTCTAGGGCACCCTTCATGCTTTCCAAATGTATTTTGCCTGAGTTCAAAACGACAAGTTCGATGAGTCTTTCTATAGAGACGTCGCTGCCAAGAAGGGTGAGGTACCCGGCACGGTTCAGATCTTCGTCGCTCAGGCCTGCCACGTACCGTACAAATTCAGGAACTTTAGCCTCCAGAATTCCCAACACCTCATCTCTTGTGCAACCGGCGTGTTTTTCTGCATGTCGGGCATTCATCTGGTCTACGATCTCAGAGGTGAGGTCGGGCAAGGGTTCGCCGGCCACTATCATCCTCGCGAGGTCGAGAACTCCTAGGTGGCTGGCACCGAGGTGTCGAGCCACAACCCCAACTGGCCAACCTTCAGCGGCACAAGTTTTTCCCCAGTCGTCTTCCGAGCAGTTCTCGACAAATGTCACGATATCGCTCCTAAAAGCTTCCAGTTTTTCAGCTAACTCTCTTGCAGGGTGACTCATAATTAGCCTCCATTAGCTAAGGGTACAGATTCCCACCCCGGATGTTTCATGAACTGCTGTCGCGAAACCCTGAAGATGGGCGTTCTCGGGTGTAGGTCCTTGCGACGTAACGTTCAGGTACGCCTCGGAAAAAACACCCTGCGGTTGTCCTGTGATCCGTCTATCTTCGTGGTCTCGTCACACCCATTCATGAAACCTCCGGGCTAAGGATAACTCCGCAACAGATTCGGGAAAAGGTTTGCGCTCAATGAAATGCGAGGTGCTCTTCAACAAGGTGGTGGTATTGGGAAGGGGACATGAGGGACTCGAAGGCGCGCTCGACAACCTCGCCCAATGCCGGGTGAATGTGCATGCCGTAGATGATTGGCAACGCACTCTGTGACGGGGTGTACATGAGGGTGACGAGTTCTTGGATCAAAATTGAGGCATGGGGGCCGATGATGTGTGCCCCCAGGATTCTATTGCTCCGTTGTTCAACGATTACCTTCACAAAATAGTCTTGCACTGCCATTGCCTCACCTTTGGCGGTATCCTCAAATCTCTTGAATCCAATAAGCACGTTCTCCTCTCCCCAGGTTTCGATGGCCTCCCTTTCTTTCAATCCCACGCTGGCGATTTCCGGGTGGGTGAACACAGCATGGGGAATGGCGTGATAGTCTGCTTTGAGTTTTTCACCGAGAATTGCATTGTTGTAAACAATAAACGCCTCATAGTTGGCTTTGTGCTTAAATGGATATTTGCCATTGGCATCCCCAAAGGCCCAGATATTTGGCTGTGAGGTTTCCAGAGACTCGTCCACGACAATCCAGCCACCCTTGTCTGTTTTTATGTTTGCCTTCTCAGGGCGCAATATTTCTGTATTGGGCCCTCTTCCGGTGGCTACGAGAATCTCTTCTGCATATAGTTCCACCTTGCTACCCCTGGCCCTGTTTTCGGCTAAGATCTTTTTCTTTCCCTTTCCACCATCCTGCACCTCAACGACTTCGTGGTTGGTGAGGAACCTCATATGTCTGGATAATTCGCTTTTGGCAAGGGCGGAAACCTCCGGTTCCTCTTCTGGTAAAAACTGGGGATTTCGACCGATAATGGTCACCTGCGTACCCATGGCCGCAAAGAAATGGCCGTACTCGGCAGCAATGTAACCTCCTCCCAGGATAGCCATGCTCCCGGGCAACTCGGTCATTTCCAGAAGGGTGTCGCTCGTGTGGTAGTTGATTTCAGCGAGTCCTTTAATCGCAGGTACTATGGGTTTTGATCCCGTGGTCAGCAGTATTATGTCCGCTTTGAGAACATCAGCACCGACCTTCAAAGTATAAGGAGCAAGGAATTCTGCGATGTCGTGGTAGTAATCTATGTTCTCGTCTTCCTCCAGCCCACTCCGGATGGCGCTGATTTCCTTTGCGATATTTGCTCGCATTCGGTCCATGATTCCCTTGAAATCAATCCTTTTCACTTGAACCTCAATCCCAAATTTTGCTGTGGTCCCCACTGTTCTGACCAGATCAGCAGGATGGATCAAGAGTTTGGACGGGATGCACCCTTTGGTAAGACAGATTCCACCTGGCTCGTCCTTGTCGATTACTGCGATCTTTACGGCAGGGTTCTCCACTATCATCCCATTGACTACCCGCATTGCTGAACCAGTTCCGATTGCAATAAGGTCATATTCCTTCATCTTCAGTCTCCTAAGTAGTTCGTCTCAACTGGGGAGATAACAATAATAAGCTGTGATGAGTGAGAAGCGAAGCAGGAGCAAGAGAGATCAGCTTAACCATCTTGAATTCCATAGTATCTGGATTGATTACCAGTCGGTCTTTGAACAACAGTTGATATAATATTTGGTTGTACCGTCAAAGGACTATATAGAAGACAACTGAGTTTAGCTTACCCCCCCTGTTCAGACAACCACAGTTTCGCTGAAGGCAGGGCAAGCCAGCAGGGGCCCCCTCGATGCTGCTGCAAATGCACTGTTCGGCCCCAGAGCTCGCAAATTATTTCGGGGACACGGGCAATTTCAAGAACTTAGGTCTATTGAGGTGAGTGCACTTGTATTTTATTGGCCAACTTCAGTCCATTGAATTGCCATGAGCTTTTCTGTAAGTGACTCGCTTTAAATAGGTGCTTAGAATTCAACATAACGAGGGTAGACAAGAAGATAGCGGGCAATCAATCGGGCAAGGGGAAAATGATCGGAAAAATCATATTTTGGTGTCTCATGCCGCTATTTTTTGCAGCATTTGTCCGTTTCTATTCGGCAGTTTTCCAGCTGATCTTCGGAATTATATTGACTGCCATTTTTGGTGACCAAGCTATAGGTGCAGTATTCATCATCTCCCTTTTGACTTCCATAGCTTTCTCTGTTGCCACCTGCTCCTTCCTGTGGAAGCAATACAAAAAGCATATCTTGGAAGGTTGATCTGACTCAAGGGAAACCCGAAAATCCCCTTGTCGGGCTTGACCGTGAGGACAGCCGGAGTTAGCTTTACTATTATTGCCTACTATCGAGGTATGATTAGATGGCAAAGGAGTTTAATGATGGAAAGAGAATCAGGACTCTATCTAATTGGTACTGAACACCTCTCGCCTGAAGAAAGATATCTTGAGAGACGAGCCAGGCAAATCTGTGAGCAGGTCTCCCAAGAGGTTGACTTTGACCTGGATTCACTCGGGAAGGTGAATGCTTGCCTTCAGTTTGTCTACGGCCATATAGATGAAGCGGAGCTGTGGGAAAGAGCCCGGGCAGAGATGGAGCAAAGTGCGAGGCTGTGAGCCTCACTATTTTCCGGGGCGAGCAGGGTTGGTTCCAGATTGAGAGAGAAGGATTTGTAGATTTTGGAGAATGGAAAGTCACAGTTTGACCCTTTCGCCAGCCGCAGAGCTCGCGACATCAGGAACGGTCTGTCCAAAGCCCTTATTCAGTCGCTGGAGAATCATGACCCTGAGCACTTCAGACAGGCGGGGAAGGAGTTAGGGGCCAGCGGCCTGGCTCCGGCCGACCGGAGTTACGTGAGAGATCGGCTGAGACGTTATGAAGAGGCCTTCTCTGAAGTGCAAGAAAATGGTTTCAGCGACAGCTTCAGACAGGCACTCATACTCTGGGACAAGGGGCTTTTCTTCGAAGCTCATGAGCGGTTGGAAAGCGCATGGCAAGAAGCCTCGGGTGAAAACCGTATGGCCATAAAGGGACTTATAAAGGCAGCCGGAGTTTATGTGCATATGGAGCAAGATCATGAGGAGGCTGCAAAAACACTTGCAACCAAAGCTTTGGCGCTTCTTCAGGAGCACCGCCTGGCTCTTGCCCCTACCTTAGATCTGCGGGAGTTGCTCGAGAGACTCAAAAGACGAGATCCTGTTCCCCCCCTACTGTTAAACCATGGCCAGCGAGATGGAGGAGAATGATTGCCAGTTTTTCTTGCGGAGCGTTTGATCAATCGGGCATCTTTTTAGGCCCCGTCCAGGAACGGAAACGTTCGACCTCTTTGTCGAGTCCATCTGCAAGGTGAGCTCCGTGTTGAGAAGTTATCACCTTGTATATTTCTATCATCCCCTGGGCCACTCTGTCTTGGGCCCTCAGAATGAAAACCGGTTCGTCTTCTCCTATTTTCGGAATGTCTATTTTCCCATACTTTCCTGATATAGCCATGGTACACCTCCTTTCGCTTCTATAGGTTCGCGATTGTATCGACGCAGTTGGTGCATTTTCCTTTAAAGCTATCCATTGCGACCAGGCAATGCAACCCCTGGACCTTTAGATTTGTCAGGATCTTGGTAGCCACTCCCATTGCCAGACGGTGATGAATGTTTAACTTTAAATAGAGGGAAGACAAATGGAGAGGATAGTCATAGGGGAAGGAGAAGAGCAACAAATCGCGGTGTATTCACCGGATAACCGAACGCTGACTAACCCTTTGTGAGCGTTCTGCGTATACAGGAGGATTACCATGAAAGCGGGGATTATTTTTAGCGGAAGCGGGCCAATCCTGGTTCTGACCACACATAGTTCTTTCGAGGATAGGAAATTTATTGAGAAGCTGGTAGCCAAAGGGATAAGGAAGTTTATCGCCTATGAAGTCCCTGTGGATCAAGTCAAAGAAAAATACGGGCACCACTTTGATGTGGTGATGACGGACGTTAAGCAGACGGATGACCTTCGGGTGATGGACTTCGACGGTCACCGAGTCTTCTACAACTTCTCCCTTCACGAGCTTGGCAGCTCATACCTGCACGAAGAGGCTGCTTAGAGACAAAAGACTCAAAACCAGGGAGACTTGCCCTGATGGTTTCACTGGCTATCAGGGCTTTTTTAGTGGAAGCCGAAAATAGATGGCCCGGTTGACAGTCAGCCCCGGACCGAACCTTCCCTTACTCCTCAACATCGCTATGGGGGGCGTGCCTGAAACCGATAACCCTGTCAATTCGAAGGAGCAGTTGCCTTGATTGGGGTTTGTCTCATAGGCAACAGAGGCCTGAGTACTAGACCTTTGCGGCTATGAGCTATTTAGGAGACAGAGATAAATGAAGACATGGTTGCAGCACTCTTTGCACCTTTTGAACCTGTGGCGTCGAGTCGGCGGAAGATTTAGCTTCTTCTTCAGGATATATGAAACCTATTGCTGGCAACCTTTCCTCAGACCCTGGCTCGGTCTCAAGAGTAAAAGGGTATTCTTCACTTCAGCGAACCAAAAGGAGTGGACCAGCAAATGTGCTCACTGGTCCTCCACAATGAGTCGGAGGACTGAGCTATAGCATCAGTGGGTGGCTTGACCTACATGGTTTTCGTAATTCTGTTTAAACCAATGCAAAAGGATCCAGGGAGCTTTAGAGCGGCAGGAGAGGTCTCCAGGGGACTCGGACCTCCACAGAATAACCAGGCTTCGAAGTTCCCTGATCAATGTCTGCCACTATTTCCTATTGAAATGGTAGTTTTTATTGTTGAAAACTCTCAGATTACCAGTTAGCCTATAAAATCCGGCAGATAATTGATAGCCACTCTTGATGAGGGCATCAGTTCAGTCTTTTTTGATACCCTTTTCTGAAAGGGTTTGCTGAGCGAATTTCTCTAGGGAGCCACCAGCATGGACAAAGACGATCAGGTTTACCTACAGGGCCTTGATGAAGATGCCGCTTTGCGCGCCATAATCGAAGGAACAGCCACTGAGACCGGAGAGCGATTCTTTGCCGCTCTGGTGAAAAATCTTGCCAAAGCGATGAATACGCACGGGGCGTGGGTTACCGAATACATCGAAGAATCCAGGCGGCTTCGGGCGCTCGCTTTCTGGTTAGGCGGAGAATTTGTATACGATTACGAATACGACATCGCCGGGACGCCATGCGAGGCGGTAATTGACAGCGCTAAGCTTATCCATTTCCCCGATAATATTAGCGAACTGTTCCCTGACAGTTCAACGTTAAAGGAAATCGGCGTAGTTAGCTTCATGGGTGTGCCGCTGATGGACCTCAACGGTCGCATTCTCGGTCACTTATCCGTTTTGGACAAGCGGCCCATGCCGCAGGAACCAAGAGCCCTCTCACTCTTCCGTATTTTCGCCGCGCGCGCCGCCGCCGAACATCAGCGTCTTCGTGCCGAAGCAGAAGTTCGGCAAAGCGAGGAAAAATACCGGCGCATAGTGGAAACTACGGAAGAAGGTTTCTTATTAATGGACAAGGATTTAATCATCACCGAGGTAAACGACGCCTACTGCAAAATGCTTGGTTACACCCGGGAGGCAATTATTGGCAGGCCAGTCCATGATTTCGTAACTGACCATTCCAGGCAGTTCCTGACGATCAACACAGACAAATTATTGCCTAAAGATTACCGGGAACTGGAACGGACTGTAGTCGCCAAAGACGGTCGAAAGATTCCAATACTCGTCCACGGTAACATGCTCATGAACGATCAGGGAGGCCTCATCGGTTATATGGCTTTTGTGACCGACATGACCGAGCACAAAAAGTCTCTTACCCTTGCTGCTGAAGTCCAGAAGAGCCTTCTCCCGCAAGAAAGCCCACGCGTCCAGGGGTTGGACATAGCTGGAAAAATCATTACCTGCGATGAAATAGGAGGTGACTATTTCGATTATCTATGGGGGCAGGAATGCGCCAACGACCAGGTTGGCGTGGCAGTGGGAGACGTTACTGGTCATGGGATTGATGCGGCACTTCTTATGACAACTGCGCGGGGATTTCTGCGCATGCGCGCCTCTCAGTGCGGCAGCATTTCGCAAATTATCGACGAAATGAATCGACATTTGGCGCTGGATGTTCTCGATAGCGGTCGATTCATGACCTTATTTTATCTGACCATAGATACGAAGAATAAGGATCTTCGTTGGGTCCGTGCCGGGCACGACCCGGCCATACTTTACGATCCAAGGCGAGATAAGTTTGAGGAACTCAAAGGTTCCGGTGTAGCGTTGGGTGTGGCTGAGACCATCTCATACGAAGAAAATGTCAAATCCGGCCTTGCCGAGGGGCACATTATCGCCATCGGGACAGATGGAATATGGGAGGCACGCAATAAGGACGGAAAAATGTTCGGTAAGAAGCGGCTGCGGAGAATCCTGCGCCAAAATGCCACTGCCAGAGCGCAGGATATTATCGATGCCGTCTACGGCGATCTGGACGCATTCATGGCAGGCCGCAGGACGGAAGACGATATTACCCTGGTGGTAATCAAGATTGAATAAAGCTAACCATGGGCGTTTAGCCCATATTCCCTTAAACTCCCTTCTCGGAAGTCTATGAGGACGTAGGTGGGCTGAACAATCAGTTTAACACTTCGTACCTGAGTCTGAAAGGAGGCTGAGCATGGAACGGCATCTACTCACATCAGTGTTTCTTGGTATCTTTGCGGCAATGATCTTATGGGCGTGCCCAGGGCCTGGCAAGCCGCCGGCTGACGTCTCCGGCAAAGCGGACTTGGTTCCAGTGCCCCAGCTTATGTCATTCAATCCACCCTTTTTTGATTTCTGCAACCGAGATGACCAAGGGAATTTGGTAGTCCAAGTGAAGAATCAGGGAACTGCCGACGCACCTGCTTCAGAGACGAAAGTTGACTTTCCTGGATTTGGAGCCATAACTCAGATGACGGATCCCTTGGAAGTAGGAGATTCGGTTAACCTGTTCTTTGCCATTCCAGCTGGTTGCTTCAACCCTGATTGCGACTTTACCATTACGGTGAATGCTAATGAGAGTAATCCAGTTGATGAGGATATTGATACCAATAACAGCGCTGACGGCAGATGTATCGGCTGATTATATGAAACGGTATTGATGAGATTCCCAAAAAAAGTAAAAAGGAGGACGTCGCTCTTTTTCACAGGTGTGGATTAAATCAGGCTGGAGGCGATGGCAGCCAGGATCCAGAACAGGGAAGAATTGTCGGTGGTGGTCAAAAACATGGCAAGGAAGAAGGGTTGCCCGTGAGGATGGGCGTGGTGGCCGTAAAGAAATCTACATTTTGAAAGCTGAAATCTTTATGGTTCCAGGTGTCCTTGCCGGGTTGTTGTTCTCAAGGAAGCTGATTCTTTTTTTTAATTCTAATCTCTTATCTCCACTCCTTATCCTCGGTCCGATCCCGGGCACGAAGGGGCTTGCCTTTGCCCCCTCCTTTATGGTATACAGCCACAGTTTTTGACTACAGGTATATGAGCAACATAGTCAATCTCTCCCTTGCGGAGTTAGAGTTGGTTAAACAAATTATTCACAAACCGGTCACAAGGCTGGCGATTTTACTCAGTGGATTCGGGTCCAGTGAGAATAGGAGGCATCGCAGAGTCAGAATGAAGTGGCCGGTGGTGATGACCACAAGTAACGGTCTGGCGGATGGTCGAACTCAAAATGTCAGTCTCGGCGGGGCATTTATCCGCTGTCCGGTAAAACCTGTGTTGGAAGAAAACTTTCGTCTGGTTATGACCACCAAGGACCGTCTCATTCTGGTCAACGCCGAGGTGGTCTGGTCAAATGGCCACGAATCTGAGGGTAAATACACTTACCATGAAATGGGTGTCCGCTTCACTAAACTTTCCAGCAATGACCGCTCCTTCCTCAGCAATGTGATTTCAAAGCACACCTAAAGCCGGCTGGGCGCCACCGCAAGGAGAGGAATTTAGTATCCAGGAGAATCCCCGGGCTGGCCCGATAATCCTTGCTTCCCTCAAAAGAGTTCAACATCAGGCATCCCATGGAGCGCCCTGATGTGATCGATGACTGTATCGGGAAGGTAGCGTCCCCAGATTTTTATAGGTAGCTGATCGATAGTTGTATGGGGGCTGATGCCGACAGCAAGAAGGTATTCTATGAGGAACTCCACATTCATGGGAATATAACCCCTGTAGAGCTTGTTGTCTCTTTGAGCTACGATTCTTTCTTCGTGCAGGCTGTTTCCTAACTCGGACTCCACCATGTCGGGAAAAGTTGAAAGAATCAGTTCGAATTTGAGGGTTGGTTGCGAGCCCTCCAATAGAGGTTCTAATCCCTTTTTTAAGTCTGTTTCAGAAATGCCCCGATTGAGATATTTTCTCCAGACCCGCAGGTCCATGTAACGTCGGCAAACAAAATCTGCATCCCACACCACTTCAATAACCAAACTGGTGGCCTGGTAATCTCCCGAAAAGCTTTCCCTGTCATTCACCCTGATATTCGGCTGGTCGGACAGTTCTCTTTCCAAAAGAGAGAGTTTTTCCGGGTTGGCAATAAGCTTTATCCCTCCAACGTCGTGGATCTGCAGGGCCGACTTATCCAGTCGTATGTCATTGTCCTTGAACATCTTGGCAATATCTTTCTCTGCCATGACAAACTCGGTGTCCATGAGATTTCTAGGGGTGATTAGTTTTTCCAGAGGAACATTAAGGTTTCTTGCCCTTTCCCAGGCCATTTCCTTGGCCCGATTCTGGACCAGTTGAAAAATCCAGTTGGCTACATAACGGTTGGCCTTCTCAGCAATCCGTCTCGGACGCTTTATTCTATATAGGCCCAAAAGGCGTTTTTCGCCATTGGTGTAAATGGAGCCATTGATGGGTGCTTCTCGGTAAAAAAACTCAGGATTGGTGTTGTAGAGATTAATTAGCTCGTAGATACGAGCGTTTCCATCCAGAGGGCTTGTGCAGATGGCATCGCGGAGCTGGCCCTTGAACTGAATGCGCTTTTGTTTAGAGATTTCTCCATGCATCCGCTCCAATAAAAGCTTTACCATAGCCTCGAGAGTCTGACCCAAGACGAAGCCGTCACAGATAAGGATTTGAGTAACCCGTAAACCATCATCGGTCTTTAGACGACCCAAGAGCCAGCGCTCGGCGATATCAAACAGATGATCTCGGTGGATGAATGAAGATAGGTACATCTTTGCTCTTGTCCAAGAGGCTGCGGTTAGCTTTGCCGTGGGGCTGCAACCCGTTGAAACTGTCAGGCAGTCTTATAATTAACAACCCGGTTTATGATGCCAAAGGACACATGATAGACCACAAGAACCGGCAGTACTATGGGAAACAGTATAAGAAGATATGTTCGCACGGTCTCCCGACCGCTGGCAACCCAATTGTCGAACTTCTTCCCATAGGCCCAAGATTTCAATGCCACAGAAAACCTCACCATGGCAATGATAAAAACAGGGTAAAACAAGGCGATCACCAGTCCCATCAGCAGCGATTCGGTTGTTGAAAGGTGCTTGCCCACGAGGGTGATTGAAGAGACCAGTGCGCCAATTGTTATGCTCATCACTACCAGGAAGGTTCTTTCTTCTCTTAACAAAATTTTTCCCTTTTATTTCAGACTATTACTACTAACGGCAGTTTTCGGACTTAGGGGGAACCAAATATTTATCCCGGGCAAGATTCAGCCCCATGCAAAAGCAGGAATCATGCCAAGCACTCATACCTCAGAGGAGCAGGAGGATCCAACTCTTGCGGGAAAATTGGCTGCTATCCTGCCGGCAGTTTTTTGCTGAGCATTACCTAGAGGATAGGTATATAATTAGTGACTCAGTTTTCGTACCGCGGCTGCGAAACTTGAATAAATAATTAGTTTCCCCCAGGAAGCGGTCTAATGTCATTCTGAGCCCTTCGTTGCACTCAGAATTAACTCCGCGAAGGATCTCGAGATTCTTCTCCGTCCCGCTGTCAGCGGGACTCCTCAGAATGACAACCGAAAAGCAAGTTTCCGGCTGGAAACTAATTAGACTTATCCCCTTTCTCTACTTGAGATTTAGGCGTGTAACCAGATGAAGAGACTTTTGGTTTGTCTGCTCACCATATTTTGGCTGCCCACATCCGCAGCCCTCGCAAAAGACGCCGCGACATACCTTGATCTTGCCTCGAAAAGCTCCACGGCCAAAAAGAAGATCGAATACTTCAGCAAGGCGCTGGAGTTGGATCCAAACCTGGCGTCGGCATACGCAAAAAGGGGTATGCTTTACTACTTCCAGGGAAAATATCAAAAGGTTATTGAGGATTTTGAAAAGTACACCAGACTCAGGCCTGACGACGCCGACGGCTATAGGATGTTGGGCATGGGATATCTGAACGGTGGAAACTATGATGCGGCCATAGCCACCTTTAGCCAATCCTTAAAGCTTGATCCAAACTTGACCAGGGCCCTCTGTTCCCGGGCGGAGGCTTACAGAAGAAGTGGTCAGGATGAAGAGGCCCTTAGCGACTCCACCGAAGCTATTCATCTGGCGAAGGAGCCGCGGGTTTTGGCTGACGCCTATATCACCCGGGCCAAGGTTTATCGAAAGCTCGGTTTTCAAGACAAGGCCCTTGCCGATATCAAGGCTGCTCTACTTAAGGACCCCCGAACTTATTACTACAGATACATATCGGCTTATGCTAACTTGGAGCAAATGAGAACCGCGGGGCTGATTGGCATAATTGTTTTGGCATTTGTCCTGATTTTCAAATTAAGGTTTAAAGCTCCGAAGAAAAGATGAACAGAGTTGTGCAGCAGTGGAAATCTCTTCGGCTCAATGAAAAGCAAAAGCTGCTTTCATTTGCAGGGGGGTGACACCGTGGCTCAACCACAGGGATAACTTAGCCCGGATATTTCATGAATTCACGCCTTGGCGTGACTGCGACCACGGATATGGCCGTCCTTCCTGCCGTCCTCGGTAGTTGGGTCCTGCGACGTACCGTTCAGGTACGGTTCGGAACCAATCCCGCGGTAGCGCGGGACGGTTGCCAGGCGGCACGGCCATCTTCATGGTCTCGCGACAGCAATTCATGAAACATCCGGGCTAGGAAGGGGGGAGATGATATGGAGGAATTGATAAAGGCTATGGCCGAATTGGTGAATAAGGAAGAGGCGGAGGGTTATCTAGTCTCATGCTGCATCAAAGACCCCTCTGGTAATTACCAAATAATGTCGGGAGCAAGGGCTTCAGAGAAGTTCACCACCCCATACCATCTTTATGCAGGCCTTCTCGGTAAGTTATTCCATACGATCACCCAAGGTCATCCTGAGCCGGAGGAATTGCTCCAGAGAGTGCTTGATAGAGCCATTGAGGAGTTCAAAGAAACAATAAAAGACGAAAGCCAGTCTCGCGGAGAATTTACCGTAGTCGGAAAACTGTAGTTCTTCACCGCATTAGGCATCAATATTATGCGGGCAGCCCCGACTTTCTCGTCTTTTCATCCTTCCCCCCGCTAACTCTCTGTTATTGTCTCTGGCAACTGCTGAGACAGGTTTCAGGAGAGAGAGTGCTTTTACTACTTGTTTGTCTCTGCTCCCTCTGCTATTCAGGACCTTCGATAAATTACACTATGCCGGCAAAGTAAACTAGTGAGTCAACAAGGAATCTATAAAGACCAGCCCGTGGCAAGCGCTCTTTGTGTGTTGGCTGCTTCCTTGACCTTTGCCGTTCTGGGTGCAGTGGTAAAGGTTGTTTCACTATTGCTGACCACCGAAACGGTTGTATTCTTTCGCAACTTTTGTTCGCTCTTTTTTGTGCTGCCTTGGATTTGGTATAGTCGGCCCCCAGGAGGAGTCAGAACATCATCTTTCCCACTCCACCTGCTGCGGAGTATGGCAGGGCTTGGGGCAATGTATTGCTTTTTCTATGTCATTGCCAGATTGCAACTATCTGAGTCCTTCCTGCTTATGTCCACCGCCCCTCTGTTCATTCCCATAATCGCATATTTATGGATTCATGAGCCAGTTGAGCCAAAGGTGCGAGGAGCTGTTGTTATCGGTTTTATCGGAATTATACTAATTCTCAAACCTGGAATGGGCGTGTTTCAACCGGCTGCCATTATCGGTTTGGGAGCAGGTCTTCTGGGCGCTTTGGCTATGGTAAGCATCCGGCGGATGTCTTCCTCAGAGCCAGCCATCCGGATCGTTTTCTATTTCACTGTCTTCGGCACCCTGATCTCCGCAGTGCCCATGGTCTGGTTGTGGCATTCCCCTAGGATAGAAATCTGGTGGCTCCTCGTTCTTATGGGCTTGCTGGCCGCAGTTGGGCAGTTTCTGCTTACCAAAGGCTACAGCCTCGCTCCAGCGGCTAAGGTCGGGCCTTTTTCGTACAGCAATGTGGTATTTGCCATACTCATTGGTTGGATATTTTGGGGTGAGAGTCTTGATCCTTTGACATGGATCGGTGCCTTCCTGGTTTGTATTGCCGGAATTATCACCACCCGCAAGACAGCAACGCACGCATTGGTGGGAACCACAGCAAGAGGGCGAGGATATCAGCAAGGTGCAAGGAGGGGGGAAACACCGTAGATTCCTCAGCCGTGGTACTACTGAGATTCCCCTTTGACGATATTTTTCAAGGCAGCCACAGTTTCCTTTGGGTCCGGACGAACCGTGTAGTCAGCGTTGATTGCACCGTGCTGAATGATGCCATTTTGATCGATAATCAGAGTGGTTGGCAGCGGTAGTGTCCAGGAATCGTCTCCGTTGTATCTGGGAAGATCAATGTCAAAGTTCAAATACACTTCTCTTAGGTCTTCGGGCAATTGGAATTTGAGACCATAGCGCTGTGCCACCCGGTTGCCAGGATCACTGAGTATTTCAAAGGTCAGTTTCTTTTCCTCTCGGAGTTGTCGATTGAATATCTGGAGTTGAGGTGAGACGGCAATAAAGGTAGCCCCTAGGGCACTGAATTCAGGCGCCGCTTTCTTGAGAGCGTCCAGCTCCAAGTTGCAATAGGGTCACCATTTGCCCCGATAAAAACTAAGAACAACCGGACCACGAGAAAGCAAATCTTTCAAAGAAAATTCCTCACCGTCACCATTTTTCAAGGAAAAGTCCGGGGCACGATCACCGACTTTCACCGTGCTCTCAAGAATGCCTGATTTTTTCAAATCCTCGGTTGCCCGATGCATGATCTCCACAACTTCTTTCGGCGCTTGGGCCTCAAAGCCCTTTTTCAGTGCGTCCAGTTTTTGTTGCAATGCCATAATTCATCTCCTCTCTGTGAACCGGCGCAGGTAAAATATCTATTTGCCAACCTGGGTTAAGCTTTGATTTTCATATGATTTTCAATGCCTCATTGTATTGCTAAGAAGATAATCTCAAAATTTTCTAATTCAACAACGACTATTTATTTTGGCCTCTTTGTCTAAGCCGGGAAAAGAGTCTTTGTTTAAATATCCTTTGGGCAAGGATCTCGACTTGACTCCCGGGCCGGAGTTGTTAATTATGAAGAGATAATTCCAGTTTCCCGGATGCCGTCGGCTAGGCTAACCGAGGGGTTTATAGAATAATATTGATAGCCTAATCAGACCGAACAAGTCATTTATACCGGTGACGAGCTCTCCATTCGCGTGACTGTCATGGAGAAGAGGCGCTCACGGGCTGAGCCTGATCGTGGTATCGTCCACTCGCTCATCGAAGTGATGAACCAGAACAGCGATGTGGTTATGAGCATGAAGGCGGTGAATATTTTTTTCTGCCGGTCAGGGGCCCAGGAATAAACGGAGGCAGTTCTTCAGAGAAGTGATCTTTGAATAGGTGTTGGTCGCAGTTGACGAAAATGGGAGGGGCCAAGGCCGAGAACAAAATTCAAGACAGGGGAGATACTGACATGTCTGAAGAGATGTTGCGCGAGCAGTTATATGGAGCTTATAAGAACCGGGCGATGATGTACTACCATATTTTTCAGGAATTAAAGGAAGAGGTGGGGGAGGAAAAAGCCGCAGATATAATGAAACGGGGAATCTACAACCGCGGCCTCGAGAAGGGCAAGAAATATAAAAAATTTGCCCCCGCAGACCTGGAGGGGTTGAAGAATGCTTTCCTAGCCGGCTCGGCCGACCAGGGAAAGATGTTTCAACCTGAAGTACTCCGTTGCGATGGGGCAGGATTGGACATCCAGATGCGAAACTGCCCGCTGAAGAAAGCCTATGAGGAGGCGGGATTGAGTGATGAGGAAATTGCCACCATGTGCAATATTGCTGCTACTGTCGACTACGGCACCTTCGAAGGAGCCGGTTTCCGGTTCTATGCAGACACCTGGAAGCCGGGAGAGGAAGGCTGCTGCCGTCTTCACATAAGACCGGAGAAATGAGGCTCAAGGCGAAAGGCACAGGGCTCTAGGCAGAAGGCATAGGGCATGGAGCCCCAGTGAAATAGTCGCCACAGGCGAATTTCACAGGGTGAACATGGGGCATGGGGTTCAAGGATTTCGAATTGCGGATTGCGAAACCGGGAACTCGCCCGAAGGATGGGAGTCCGAAGGACAATTGCGAATTTGGTAATACTGAGAGGAGTCAGGGGACAAAGTTTAAGAAGAAGTCAGGAGTCAGAATGCAGAATCCGGTATCTCCTTGTGCCCATCATTCCAAGCTTCCATTATTCCAATATTCCCATTAGGACTTGACATGTTTGACTTTCCTTACCTTATTGAGATCCTTACTCCCAAAGGGGCAACTCTGGGCGATCTAGAGGAGAGGATGAGCAGTTTTGCCCAGAGGTGCCACAGGAGCTTCAACTCCGGCTGTGGGGTTTCAATCCCGGACAACCCCATGGGGCAACCCAGGTATAGTCTAGTGGAAGCAGTGGAATTCTGCGGTCTACCACTTCATCCCCAAAAAACGGTGATGAACCTGAACTCCTTTCATGGCAAGGAAGAGCTTGACGGCATGCTGAGTCGAGCCTCGAACTTGGGGGTGAAATATCTCCTGGTTGTCAGAGGCGACGGAGGCCCAGCCCTGCCCAAGCTCGAGCCCGAGAGCATAGGGAGCAAGAAGAGTGTGGTTACCTCAATTGATCTGCTCGGATACATCAACCGTGAATATGCGGATGTCTTTATCCCAGGTGCGGCTTTCAATCAGTACAACCCCATGGATTTTGAATTGGACAGGCTGAAGCAGAAGATTGATGCAGGTGCTAGATTTATCATTACTCAGCCAGTTTTGGGGAGAGACCAGAGTGTGGACTCCCTCGAAGATTTCAACATACCGGTTGTTATCGAGGCCTGGATGTCGGCAAAGGTAGATTTACTGTTGAAAAGTGTGCGTAGTGAGAAGGATGTACGGACTAAGGGTTACGATCCGGTGAAGAACCTGCAAACTCTTCACCGGGCCTATCCCGAAAATTGCGTCTATCTATCGATGCTCAGCTTCAAAGAAGATTGGAAAAGTATCCTGCCCAGGTTGTAAGAAAAGGGCGCAGGGTGCACGACACAAGGCCAAAGGTAATCGCTATTTAGTCTGCTGCCTGGTTACCTGTGGATTGGCCTGTTAGGTCGACAGACTGGATTAATTATGGACATTCAACCGATTACCAGCGAAGAAAGAAACCTCGGCGGGGTGGATTATTTTCTCTTATGGGCCGGCGTGGCTATCTCTTTGGCGGAGATCTGGGCCGGGGGTTTTCTCTCACCTATGGGTTTCTGGTTAGGTTTCTGGGCCATTATTATCGGCCATGTTATCGGCAACACCTTCATGGCTTTGGGTGGTGTCATCGGCTCGGATTACGGCATCATGTCCATGGTATCCGTAAGACCATCTTTCGGTATTCTCGGATCTAACCTAGCAGCGGTGCTTAATATTATCCAGCTCATAGGCTGGGCCTCT
>JARRNM010000136.1:0-8616 GCA_037384945.1 Deltaproteobacteria bacterium | reverse complement strand
GCAGACAAAGAACTCAGTTTGCCCCCGAATTTACCTATAGCAGTACGAACGGCACTGGCTATTACCACCTCTCTCATAGGAGCTCCTTTATCTCGGCTAATCCTGACGGCTTCGTAAAAAGTCCATCTGTCCACCGCAGGCGCATTTACTCTGCCGTCTCAGGATAGGGTTTTTGCCACAGCATCAATCCTGACTTAGATCTTTAGCTAGAACAGCAATATCTTGATACTCTCCTTGATGTACATCCTTGACAAAATTCTTCAGGGTGGCTACCTGGCTGAAGCCGTTATTTTCAAATACCTTTATGGCATCGGTCTGGGAGGCAAGCACCCGAGCCGAGAGCTTATCCAGGCCGACTGCACGGGCCAGACTCGAAAGTTCCTCCACCAGTCGCGACCCCAAGCCGCGCTGCCTGACTTCGAGGGAAATAGTGACCCGGATTTCACCCACGTGCTTTTCCCAGCCAGAGGTTTTCCGGTGGAGAGTGGCGTTGGCCAGTATCCTGCCTCCATGCTCCGCCAGAATCGGTAGAACCTTGTCGTAATTGATCTCTCGGCACCATTTCTCAACTAACCTTCTGTCAGTTGGATCGTCACGCAGGTATCTCAGGTCCTCTTCGGGAAGGGAGACAAAAAACCTGTAGAGAGCCTCCAAATCGTCTGCAATCATAGGCCTGAGGCTACAACTGACACCGTCCTTAAGCTTCACCTCTTTAGGATATTGCTGCAGCATATCTCCTCCTCGATATTGCCATGCCTCACGCAGGGTCTGAGTAGAAGTCATTCTGATTAATGGTGAGGGGAATTTGCTTCTCTATGAATCTTATGCGAAGAGTTAACAAGGTTCGCCCGACCTGTCAATCAGAAAAACCGCCCCTGTTCCACCAGCAAGGCATCATCCCTGCTTTCGCAGGGACAGGTTCAGCAGGGTTGCCTTAGGTCGCTCCTCTCTCCGGCCCGTAAGGCCTGCGGGCCGGAACCCTTGCGGCGCACTGCCCATACGGCTAAGTCGTCGCTCCTCGGCGCCTTTCATCTCATGCTTTGCTGGTGATCAAAAAAGCTCCATAAGCCACTGGTTTCAGTACTGATAACTAAATTAAACGGGAGACTTGAACTTTCAGCAAACCTCACTTGAACCGTTAATTTCTGTAACATTCCTTCAGGGAGTAAAAAAGGGCCGCAACCGAGCAAATACCGTGATGGAAATCTTCAAGAGAGAAACGCTCGTTGGGTGAATGGGCACCGTCATCAGGGCTACCCCACCCCAAAAGAAGGATGCTGCCGCAGCCGAGCACCTCCTTGAATAAGCCCACTATGGGGATCGAACCACCCTCTCGAATGAATACCGGTTTCTTGTCAAAGCCGAATTCAATGGCCCTGGCAGCGGCTTCCATGGCTGGTTGGTTCCGCTCAATGAGCACGGGATCGGATCCATGCAATGCTGAAATCTGAATTTTGACATTAGGTGATGCAATGGAGTGAACAAAACTCTTGAATTGTTCATTAATAGTAGAAGAGCGCTGGTTGGGAACCAATCTCATGCTAACTTTGGCTCCAGCCTTGGCAGGGATAATGGTTTTTGCCCCTTCTCCGGCAAAGCCACCCCAAATGCCGTTTATATCAAGGGTAGGACGGGCCGTCTTCCGCTCCACTACGGAGTAGTCGAGTTCACCTATTAATCGATCAACTCCCAGATATTTTTTCAACTGCACTTCATCGACTTGCAAGTTGGCCATCTCCTGCCGCTCTTCTGGTCGCAGTTGCAGCACATGTTCATAAAAGCCAGGTATAGCAATGGTCCCATCAGCATGTTTGAGACGAGAGATGATTTCTCCAAGAACCTGTATTGGATTGGCCACCAGGCCACCAAAGCTCCCAGAGTGGAGGTCGAAGCTGGGGCCCTGTACTTGGATCTCCAAATAGCAAAGTCCTCTGAGTCCATAAGTGATGGCAGGGATGCCGGAAGCGAACTGGGAACCGTCCGAAATAGCAATAAAATCAGTTTGGAGATATTCCAGGTTTTTTTGCAGGAAGGGACCAAGACTCGGACTGCCAATTTCTTCCTCTCCCTCAATCAGCACCTTGACATTCAGGGGGAGTCTGCCATCCACAGAAAGTATCGCTTCCATGGCCTCCAAATAAGTGAGGCACTGTCCCTTATTATCTGTGGCCCCGCGAGCATAAATGTGATCTTCTCTGATAGTCGGGGAGAAGGGAGGGGTAATCCATTCATGCAAAGGCTCGGCGGGCTGCACATCGTAATGGCCGTAAACAAGAAGTGTGGGCAGGCTCGAATCAATGAGAAGATGTCCGCAGACTAACGGGTGCCGTGCAGTCTCATAAAGTTCCGCTTGAAAGCCTAACTTCCGAAGCTTCTTTTCTACCCACATGGCAGCTTGACGGATATCTGCGGCATGTTCCGATTCGGTGCTTACGCTGGGAATCCGTAGGAACTCTATAAGTTCTTCCACATACTGTTGACGGTGGGCGCTGATCTCATCTACCACTTTGTGGGGAACCATGGCTCTCTCCATTTTAAAACTAATTCTATCCATTCCAAAAATTTTTTTCATCCCCATAAAACCACCATCCATTTATTAACCCTTTGTTGGAGTAGCACCACCGTGCTCCTGGTTGAGGAGTCTAATGGCGTCCGTTGTCCGTTGGGGGTTCACTTCGTTCACCGCGTAACGGCAAGAGGAAAGTACATAGGGAGTAATTATCATTCCCACATCCCCTTTAGGCTCTGCGCTATACCCTTTGCCATTTTCCTGCAAAAGACCACGGCTCGACTGAGCTCGCCGAAGTCTGACCACGGACAGCTGACTCATACGAATGGCTCAAGAGTGCGTTTTCGCAAGATCCGCCAACTTTCCCCTGAAAGCCGGCCGGTTGCTAAGGGGCTCACTCAATGTGGAGGTTTTTACTTTAGACCTATTTACTTTATCGAACCTCTATTGTATCTGTTGCAGGTTCCCTGGAGTGGTGGTGCGATAATAGGGAACCTGTTTTGGACATTGGAACATTGGGAATTCGAATTTGTTTAGGCCCGCCCTGGCGCGACATGGTGGAAGCAAGCTATAGGCGAGACGCCTGCCTTGAGGAACCATATGAACAACTCGGCCCTTCCCAAGCAGGTCTGGGCCAGGGATTTAGATATTGGAGTTTGGGATTTGATTCATTGGTAGTCTCCAATGGATTAAGAACCATCTAGTCCTCGAGAGACAAGGGGAGTTGGATTGTATGTCCAAATGGACCTGGATCGTGGTATTTTTCAGCCGCCTATTGCTCAATCTGGCGGTTCGGGTAACTTACCCTTTCCTACCGGCAATAGCCCGCGGTCTCTCCATTTCTTTCCAACAAGCCGGTCTTCTGGTAGCGGCGCGACACTGCGTAGGTCTCACGGGCGCGCTCTGGGGTGTTTTTTCCGAGCGCAAAGGGTATGGCTGGGGCATGCTGATCGGGCTGACTACCCTTCTCGCAGGATGCTTTACTGTCTCCCTGGCAGGGGGTTTTGCCTTCGCCCTGGTGGGTTTTATCTTAATTGGCATATCTAAACCTGTTTATGATCCAAGTGTGCAGGCCTTTGTCAGTGCCCGCATACCCTACACCAAAAGAGCTATGGCCCTGGGCATTCTAGAGACGTCCTGGAGCGGCAGCTGGCTTCTGGGTGTACCACTTAGCGGCGTGCTCATTGCCCACTTTGGCTGGCACAGTCCCTTTAGTTTCATCTCAGGAGCTGCCCTGTTAGCAATTTTCTTGACCGTCCGCTTAAAGGATGTCACTTCAACCGACCATGTTTCAGGAGAAAATACTGAAGAGAATCTTTCGGTTTCTTCAGAAGCGGCCTTAGGCAAGCTAGGCCCCATCCTGATTTTAGGAGTTTCTCTTTTCATGGTCTTTGCCAATGAAAATATGGTGATTGTCTATGGAGCATGGCTTGAAAAGCAGTTTCATCTGCAGGTGCGAGAATTGGGTTTCTTTTCTATCTTGGTAGGCATGGCCGAGCTTGGAGGAGAACTTACTGTGGTGGTTCTGGTGGATCGAATCGGCAAAAGGAAAGCCATCCTGGGAGGTTTGGTTTTGACCGGGCTTAGCTACCTTGCCTTACCCTTCTGTCAGAGCACTCTGTATATGGCGCTGGCAGGTCTTGTCTCCATGTTCTATCTTTTCGAATTTACCATTGTCTCCATCTTTCCTTACGTTTCGGAAATGGTTCCAATGGAGCGGGGAAAATGGCTTGCCTTCAACTACACCGCCCTGGTTATCGGTCGATTGTGTGGTGCCCTCTCGGGACCGTGGCTGTGGCAGAGAAAGGGAGATATTCTCGTCCTCGCCATTATCTCCCTCGCGGTACAGACCCTGGCGGTTGTCCTCCTGTTCGGCGCCAGACGAAGACCAAGAGCACCGGTAGTGGCACCCTGAGGGCTTTTAACCCGGATGTTTCATGAATCACTTGCTGCGACCGTGGATATGGACGTCCTTCCGGGCGTCCTCGGGTGTCCCACCCTGCGACGTACCGTTCAGGTACGCCTCGGGTCCAACACCCTGTGGTTGCCCGGTGGCACTCCCATCTTCACGGTCTCGTGACAGCAATTCATGAAACATCCGGGTTAAGGCTGCAACAAAAAAGGGCAGCGGCAATCTTGCCGCTGCCCTTGGGGCAACACTTTACAAGAAGAGGAGATTATCTCCTGTGCACCTTGTTTTTCTTCACGTTTTTCTTCACTTTATGCTTACACTTAAATACTTTATGTATATTATGCTTTCTATGTTTGTGCTTATTGATGATCTCTAGTTCATAGGTGCCCTCGATAGCTGTTCCATCATCCAAGGTGCCGGAGAGTTCCAGTTCTACTCGATCGCCGTTGGCTAACTCCTCACCCACGATTTGCTCAAGAGCCTTGACCATGTCACGATTTTTGAACTTGAAGGTGAGATCCACAAATCCGTCCTTACCACCGGTACAGAATTTGCTATCCTTATAGAACCACTTGACCGGTGCCACATCTGCTAAGGTGACACTCTCGGGGACCACGGTATAAAGATCGAGCTCTCCGTCGGAACAGACCATAATACGCATTGCTCCCCACCTGTTTACGTTCAACTTGCCACGACCGCCGACCTGAACAGTCTGGCTGGGGGGCTCAGAGGGTCCCATGCAAGCCTGGAGATCAGGGTCCAGCTCATCGCTTGTCCAGGTGGTTTCCGTAGTGTCGTCTACGATATTCCAGCCCTCATCCAATATGTAGATGGTATCCGTTCCTTCAGCGCCGCTCGTGTAGGTAAATTGAGCGATACCATCTTGGACCGGAACAAACTCAATGATCTCGGGGTATGTTACTCCAAAGATATAGAATCCCACAGATCCACTAGTGGCTGGATTACCACTGTCATCCGTCACGGTGACGGTAATCGTATGATCACTGTCAACGAGAGCGACTGCACAATCCTGGCTTGGTACGTAAGTCGCAGCGAGGACGGCAGCGGGAACAAAAAAGATTAAAACAGTCAGCACGAGAAGCGCTGCCCGTGGCCCCAACCTCCTCCCGTCTTTATTCCTAATGTTTGTATTCATGGGTCTCTCCTCCTCTTGAGGTTTATGCAGTCGCCTATAACCGTTTTCTTCCCCGTGTTGCACGATAGATGCCAAACAATGACTGATACACAATTACTGTAAATACAATAACTTATATAGTACCGTCTATTTTAACCGGGCGAGGCTGCTGACAAGTTTTGACCAGATGACCAAAATCCGTCGGGCCAAATGGCCAAAAAATGATCATTTAGCAAGGTGATGATGCATCTGGTACAGGCGATAAAAGATGATAAACTACCAGGAGAGAATTCACTGCTTGGCTGCGGCCAATTGGCAGCTAGCCAGAACCGTTCTCAGGCTAACCGCTATCCGCTCTGCGCTTCTTATATAATTCCATGACCTCGGAACGGTTAATAAGAGCTTCCACCTCAGAGCAGAGCTTTTGGATATTTTGCCTGCCGTTCATTTCTTCTCGATCCACCAGGACTACTACTTTTACTACTTTGAGCCCCAGATTCTCAACCGTTTCAATGGCCTTGATGGTAGAGCCGCCAGTGGTGATCACATCGTCTACCACCACCACTTTCTCCCCGGGAGCAAATTCTCCCTCCATCCTGGCCGGAATACCGTGTTCTTTTTTGTCTTTCCGAACGATGAACTCTTTAATGGGTTTACCTTCGATTTGGGAAATCAAAGAGACCGCACCTGAGATGGGTACCGAGCCTAGCTCTAAACCACCTATCCCGGAAATATCGAGGCTCCTGATCTTAGCAAAGACCAGCCGACCAATTAGTTCCTTGCCCTCCGGGTCCAGCATAGTGGGCTTGCAATTAAAGTAGAAGTTGCTCACCCCGCCGGAGACCAACTTGAATACGGGCTCTTTAGCGTACTGAAAAGATTTCTCCAGAATTATTTCCAGCAGACGATTTTTCATGTTCTCCATGTTGTATCCTCTAAGCAGACAGCAAGTCCCCAATTTGAAAAACTACTCATTGATCTTTGTTAGTAGGAAAAGCATCCAAGCCATTGAATCGTAGGGGCGGGGTTTATCCCCGCCCGTAGAATTCTCGCCATTCAAGCCAAACTTGAGAACCTGACCATTGATATTCCTTGGGGCTCTCAACTAATGTCGCACGAACTGGATTTTCCCAAATGTAGCAGGCAACGTCTACCAATGATTCTTCCTTGCGCAAGGCATGATCAAAAAAACTTCTTTGCCAGAGACGCTTTGCCGGCTTAATCTTACGCGCTTTTGGTGTCATTCTCCCTTTGAAGATACGGACAAAATCAACTAGCTGAGTATCTTGCAGAAGCAAATGGATATGGTCAGGCATAATGCACCAAGCATATATCGTACTGCCACGAACAGACTGTAATTCAACAAGTATTTGAATCGGCATATCACATAGTCGAGGATGCAAGGCGAACCAAGGGTATTTGCTGTGTGTCGTAAGGGTGATGAAGAAAGCATTTCTTTGACTGTATACCGAGAGCGGAAGACGAATCCTTTTGCGAACAGGGAAGCGCTCCATAGAGATAATCCAGGCTCCGATGCACCCCATGATTGTGGTACTCTCGGGCGGGGATAAACCCCGCCCCTACATTGAAAAAAGCTCGTTTTACGTATCTTAGAATACTGCTCCAGATAACAGCATGTCTTAGACCCAGTGGTAATGACTAATTGCTCCCAAGAGAAGCATACTAGCTTTTCTTATCAGGGTATGCAACATTCCATAAACCAAAGAGGACAGTGAATACTGAACCCTGCTGGCTCAAACCTCTTTTGACTTGACCATGGAAGCAGGTGCAGGTATAGGCTGGTATGGTGCTAAGCAGATATGTGAGGATGCAGATGAATGGTAAAGACAGGTTGATATTTCCCTTGGATGTGCCTGATGCTCCCCAGGCTTGCAAGTATGTCAGGCTCCTCGGTGACCAAGTGGGGGTGTTCAAAATTGGTTTGGAACTCTTCGTTTCCGAGGGGCCCACAATAGTTGATGCCATTGCGGATTTGACTGAGGCGAAAATTTTTCTCGATCTGAAATTTCATGATATCCCGGCAACGGTTCAGCGAACTATCCGCAGCGGTTCCTGCCTGCAAAAGGTGAGTTTCATAACAGTCCACTGTGACCCTGTTCTCCTTGAAGCTGTGGTGAGCGTCGTTGCTGACCACATCAGGATACTGGTGGTCACCGTACTGACCAGTCTGGACAGTAAGGCTCTGCTCTCCCTTGGAATTCGGGAGGAATTGGCGGCAGAACCCATCCAGCTTGTTCTGCAAAGAGCAGCCCTGGCGAAACAGGCGGACTGCGCTGGAATAGTCTGTTCAGGCCGCGAGGCGACGGCGGTGAAAAAGAAGTTTGGCGAGGATCTGGTCGTGGTCACCCCTGGCATTCGGCCCGATTGGGTAGAGGTAAAAAAGGACGATCAGGCGAGAGTAGTTACCCCATATCTGGCAGTCAAAAATGGGGCAGACTATATTGTGGTGGGGCGACCAATTCGTACCGCAGATGATCCGGTGGAGGCAGCCGTTAGGGTTGTAGAGGAGATCGAGCGTGGCCTGCAGGACAGAGGTTCAAGTGTTTAGCAGTCAGGGTTCTATAAGTTGCTACTAGGCACTAAGCAGTATGCACCAAAAACAGTTTTTCAGAAAATTCATCCCAGTGCTTAGTGGTTAGTTCCGAACGTATTAGGCTCTTTGCAATGAGCTTGGTAATAAGCCTCGGTGAGAGATGAAATGAGATCCCACGAGACTTACATGAAAGAGGCCCTGATTGAGGCGGACAAGGGTGCGCTCGCAGGAGAAGTGCCCGTTGGGGCAGTTCTGGTTTCGCCGAAAGGGGACATTATCGCGCGAGCCCATAACCGCCCTATAACTCTAAATGATCCCACCGGTCATGCGGAGATCCTCGTGCTTCGGCAGGGGGCGGCGCAGCTGGAAAATTACCGGATGCCAGGTCACGTTCTCTACGTGAGCCTCGAGCCTTGTGTAATGTGCGTGGGAGCTATGATTCAAGCGCGTTTGGCCCTGATAGTTTATGGGGCGTCAGATCCGAAAGGTGGAGCCATTGAATCTGT
>JARRNM010000135.1:0-8624 GCA_037384945.1 Deltaproteobacteria bacterium | reverse complement strand
AACCGAGGTCGCCCCCAGCTCCCTCAAGGGTGCGGTAGGGGCGGCGATAGAGCTCCTTGCGGCCATACCCAGCATAATCTACGGGATGTGGGGCCTCTTTACCCTGGCCCCGATTATGGCCGAGTACATAGAGCCGGCCCTGCAGTCGACTCTTGGGCGGGTGCCGGTCCTGGGAATCCTTTTCCACGGCACCCCCATGGGAATTGATATACTTACGGCAAGCGTAGTGCTCAGCATAATGATAATCCCCTTTACTGCAAGCATATCCAGGGACGCCTACAACCTTACGCCGCAGGTGGTGAAGGAGTCGGCATACGCCCTGGGGGCCACGAGGTGGGAAGTCGTAAAGAATGTCGTCGTACCCTATAGCAAGATAGGCATCTTCGGCGGCGCTGTGCTCTCCCTTGGAAGGGCCCTGGGCGAGACGATGGCGGTGGCCTTCGTCCTCGGCAACAACCACCAGATAACCTCCTCACTTTTCGACGCGGCAGCCACCATCACCGTGACCCTGGCAAACGAGTTCACCGAGGCGGACACCGACCTCTATCTCTCATCGCTGTTCTACCTTGCACTTCTTCTGTTCGTGTTGAGTTTCTTAACCCTTGCCGCCGCGAAGTTCTTCATACTTCGGAGCGAGAGGAGATACTCCCCATGACCAGGGCGCGAATGAGGAAGCTTGAGAGCGTGGGGGCGCTGGCCCTATGCAGCCTGGCCGCCTTCGCCGGCCTCTTCTGGCTCGTCTTCATATTGGGCGATGTCCTGGTGCACGGGGTAAAGGCCTTAAGCCTCCATCTCTTCCTTGAGGACCCGGTGCCGCCCGGCATGCAGGGAGGCGGGCTCCGGAACGCCTTTGTCGGACAGCTCCTTATTACCTTCGGTGCCACCATCATTGGAGTGCCCATGGGCATACTCGGCGGCACGTTCCTGGCTGAATACGCCAGGGGCAAGCCTATGGCGAGGATCATCAGCGTGCTCTCGGACATCATGGTCAGTGTGCCCTCCATAGTGATAGGCACATTCATCTATGCGCTCATGGTGAGGCCCTTCGGCCATTTCAACGGCTGGGCCGGGGCCGTGGCCCTCGCTATCATCATGGTCCCCGTGGTGGTAAGGACCACAGAGAGCATGCTCTCCCTCGTGCCCTGGACCCTCAGGGAAGCGGCCTTCGCCCTCGGCGCGCCCTACTACAAGGTGATAACCCAGGTCGTCTACAGGGGAGCGGCGGCGGGGATACTCACAGGCGTGCTCCTTTCAATAGCGAGAGTGGCGGGCGAGACCGCCCCGCTGCTTTTCACCTCCTTCAACAACAATTTCTTTTCCACAGACATGAACGGGCCCATTGCCTCCCTTACCGTAACCATTTTCCAGTACGCCATGGGGCCCTACGAGGACTGGCACAGCCAGGCATGGGCAGCGTCGTTCGTCATAACGCTCTTTATACTGGTTATTACTATGATCGGGAGGGCAATCGTCAAGATGAGGTACGGTAAGGGATGAAAGTCGAAATGGAAACAAGGGGGCTGAATTTTTACTATGTAGGTGGGGTGCACGCCCTCAGGAACATCACTTTGCCCGTATATAAAAACTCGGTGACCGCCCTTATCGGGCCCTCCGGGTGCGGAAAGACCACGCTCCTTCGCTGCTTCAACCGCATGCATGACCTCTACCCCGGAAACAGGTACGAGGGAGAGATACTATTCGAGGGCACGAACATACTCTCTCATGACACTGACCTCATTGAGCTCAGGAGCCGCATAGGAATGGTCTTTCAGAAGCCCACGCCCTTTCCCATGAGCATATTCGACAATGTCGCCTACGGATTGAGGCTGAATGGAGTCAAGAAAAGACCCGACCTCGCAGAGCGCGTTGAACTGGCCTTGGAACAGGCGGCCCTCTGGCAGGAGGTCAAGGACAAGCTCTTTGAAAGCGCTTATGCCCTGTCGGGAGGACAGCAGCAAAGGCTGGTGATTGCCCGGGCCCTGGCCGTGGAGCCCGACGTGATCCTCTTCGACGAGCCCACCTCGGCCCTCGACCCGATATCCACGGCTAAGATAGAGGAACTGCTCGGGCAGCTCAAAAAATCGGTAACCATTATAATTGTCACCCATAACCTCCAGCAGGCGGCCAGGGTCTCCGACAGAACTGGCTTTCTGATGCTCGGGGAGCTCATCGAGTTCGACGCCACCGAGACCATGTTCACCGCACCGAGCGTCAAGCTTACCGTGGATTATGTTACCGGTAGGTTTGGATAATGACAGTGTGCAGTACAGAATAACCAAAGGATCAAGCTATGACCTTTTGATCCCTTTATTTTTTTCCTACCGGTAAGCCTTTTCCGTAGACCTTTCTTCTTCTGCCTCAGAAAATTCACCATTTCACCACAGTCATGTAACAAACCAGGGGTATAAATACCAAAAAAGTTTAGTAGTAATGGTGAAAACGGGAAAATTAGGAGGTTAGCATGAGAAGAATTCTTTTGGTGGACGATGAGGAATACATTCGGAGATTTTATGTGGAAGAACTCTCTGAGGAGGGTTACGAGGTCTTTACGGTTGCCTCAGGTCATAATCTCTTGAGAAAGATCAATCTTTTTCAACCGGATTTGCTAATTTTGGATATCAAACTGATGGACTACGATGGCCTTGAACTGTTGCAAGAAATCCGAGTTCACCACCACGATTTGCCTGTCATTTTGTGTACTGCCTATGACACCTACAAAGAGGATCCAAGAGCTCTTGCCGCTGATTACTATGTGATTAAATCATTCGATCTCACCGAATTGAAAATGGCGGCTCTTAGAGCCATTCAGGCAGACGATGCGATCCAGTTGACGGGCACCTATTAACACATGACCCTTCGTCTATACAGATACGAAGGGATGCATGGGGTCCAGACATTTCACTGGTCATTTCATTAGGAGAAAGGAGATTTATGTCAAATTACCTTGAATCAGAACTGCAAAAAATAATTGCTGTTACAGAAGAAAACGGAAAAATATCTTCAGAGTATGCCTTTAAATTTTTCAGGATCTTCCTCACCGCCTCTGAAGCAAAGGAGATACTCGAGATCATTCAACACTACAAGGGCTACCACCATGCTGTCCATTCTAAAGTTGCAAGTTAGGGCTGAATCTCTCCCTTTACTGAAGGACGGTTTGAGAGGGCTCCACCTCACCTTGACTTTTTTTACAAACCTACTAAATCTGGCACTTAATTTTATCTTGCTCTTTGGCCTGAAGCTAATTACCCTCCCTATCTTTCATGCCGAAGCACCGGAAATTGACTTGGCCGACATTGAGTAATTATGCCGGCACTTGCTTCGTCCTTATAATAGCCGTTATCCAGATTTCTCCTCAAATCCTTTGACAGATCGATGCGTTAAGTATTTAATAGATCGGCCAGGCCTCGAGAGGCTAGGATTGCTATCTCTTGACTGCCAATCCGTTTTTTAACCATGCATAACAATATAGCCCCCATAGAAAAAATTTCCTCTGGACTTCTTCAGGACCTCAAGGGTGTTCTCTTTGACCTCGATGACACCTTCACTACCCATGGTAAGATTCCAGCCTGCTCCTTTACTGCACTGTGGGATCTGAGAAATGTTGGACTTACTCTTATTGCCGTCACCGGGAGGCCTGCCGGCTGGTGTGATCACATTGCCCGGATGTGGCCCGTGGATGGCGTAGTGGGAGAGAATGGGGCTTTTTATTTCTGGTACGACCAAGAAGAGCGGAATCTGAAGAAAAACTTCCTGGACTCTGATTCGGCCCGGGCTGAGAAACGTCAGCGTCTCATAACTATACGAGATGAAATCCTTGCAGCAGTTCCAGGCAGTGCGCTTGCGAGCGATCAACTCTACAGGGAGTCGGACCTGGCCATTGACTATTGCGAGGACGTGCCACCACTGGATCCTGAAGCAGTGGGGAGAATCTGCCAAATCTTCGAAGCCCACGGCGCCACCTGCAAGGTATCTTCCATTCACGTTAATGGCTGGTTCGGCACTTATGACAAGCTCGGGATGGCCAAGAGGTTCGTAAAAGATCGACTCGGGTTGGACCTGGATTCTACCAGGGAGAGGTTCGCTTACATTGGTGACTCACCAAACGACGAACCCATGTTCGGGTACTTCCCCTTGAGCGTAGCAGTAAGCAACGTGGAAAAATTCTTGGACCAGATGCAAACACTGCCCGCCTATATCACTTCAGCTAGGGGGGGTGAAGGATTCGCCGAATTCGCCAATTGTCTTATCCTGCATCGCAAGAAATCAAGCTGCTGACGACCACCAAGAGTATCCGTCCCCTCATTTGCCCAAGATAGCCAGGACGAAAATCTGCCATCGTCCGTCGTGCTGGTCCCCATCAACTGCGGGATAGATTCCGGCGGGGATCCAGTTAGTTCAGGTTTTAATATATTCAAAGAGTGAATTATTGAACAGTCTCAATATACTCATTTTGGTGAGGGAAAAATGGAGATCCAAATCAGAAAAGCCGTAGAAGACGATCTTCCACAAATACTCAATCTCTATGCCCAGCCAGATATGGACAATGGAAAGGTGTTGCCTTTGGACAGCGCCAGGAAGCTCTTCAACAAGCTGCAAAAATACCCAGAATATACAATTTTTGTGGCCACTTCCGCAGGCGAGACGGTTGGGACTTTTTCTCTGCTGATTATGGACAATCTAGTGCACCGAGGAACTCCCTCAGGCATTGTGGAAGCCGTAGTCGTAACTCCTAAATATCGTGGGATTGGGATCGGTAAGAAAATGATGGGATTTGCCAGGGATCGTTGCCGAGAATTCGGCTGCTACAAGTTGGTTCTATCTACCAATTTGACAAGGGACAAAGCGCATCTCTTTTATGAAAGCCTGGGATTTGAGCGCCACGGCTACAGCTATGTGATACATCCCTAGTCCTCTGTCATCTGTCGTCTGTCCTCTCTGCCTGCCCCCTGCCAGCTGCCGGCTGCCAGCTGTATTGCTCCCTGCCTATGGCAAGATCATACACTTCTGCGGATCTAGCAACAGGTAGATCTCCTCTCCTTCTTCTTGAGGCAAGTCATGTGGAGCCTGTACCCTGATCATGTTGCCATCAATGCTTACGAAATAATAGAGAAAATTGCCCAGGTAAGCCTTATGGACAATGTTACCCTTGAACAGGTTTTCCCTGTTTTCGGGTGGCTGGGCAAACACCTCCACGTCTTCAGGACGTATAGATGCATAGACTTTCTTTCCCGGTGTTGTCGTCGCTACACTGGGCGCCTTACAAAGCATCTTCTCACTGAATTCGGTACGCAAGTAAACTGCATTCGCCTCCTGGACAACCTCCACAACCTCCCCGGCCATAAAGTTCATGTTGCCGATAAAGTCGGCGACAAATCTATTGGCGGGCTTTCCATATATCTCCTGGGGAGTGCCGATTTGCACCACGTTCCCCGAGTCCATGACGGCGATTCTGTCGGAAATAACCATCGCCTCTGCCTGGTCGTGAGTGACATAGACCGAGGTGATGCCCATACGTCTTACCAGTTCCTTGATTTCAAATCTCAGCTCTTCTCTGAGCTTCGCGTCCAGGTTGCTCAGCGGTTCGTCCAATAGCAAGACTTTAGGGTTTGTCACCAGAGCCCGCGCTAGCGCCACCCTTTGCTGCTGGCCGCCGCTCAGGTGGGCGGGATATCTATCTTCCAAGCCACTCAAGCCCACCAGCTCCAATACCTGTCTCGCCTTTTCTTTTATGCTTTTTTTGGATAGCCTCTGGAGTGTCAGCCCATAAACGATGTTCTTGTGAACTTTCATGTGGGGCCATACGGCATAGTTTTGGAACACCATGCCGATCCCCCTTTTTGCCGGCTGGACAAACCCTTCTGAAATCATCGGCTTGCCGTCAATGATAATATCCCCCTCCTCTGGCTTCTCCAAGCCGGCAATGCAACGTAACGTGGTCGTTTTGCCACATCCGCTTGGCCCCAGAAGGGTCAACATTTCTCCTTTGCTCACCTCGAGCTGTATGTGATTAACTGCAACCACGTCCTTAAAGCTTTTGAAGAGGTTGCGGATCTCTATAAAGGCCATCGAATTTGTCTCCGTAAACAAAAATCTGCCTGATAAAGATGCGGTTTCAAATTAAAATGAAGTGATCAGTTGTCGACCAGGCATAAGGCGCAGGGCACAGGGCTCAAGGCAAAAACAGAATCTCTTTAAATTAGTTGCCTTACGCCTTGTGCCTTAAACCTTACGCCTTGGTTCTATTGGCTACTGGACACTGGCTACTTAGTCTATGACGCCTGTGACAAAGTGACCTCCGATTACCTGGCATGTTACGTTCCCCCCGGACCCCAGGCAGCTTTAAGGACGCCCCCACTGATTCTTGATATGATCAGCAGGAGAATGAAGGTGACCACAATCATCAAAAAAGCCATGGCGGCGGCGATGCCGAATTCCATGCCCCGGTGCCAGTTCAAATAAATTCCTATGGGCAGGGTCTCCCATCCTCCTCGATAAAGGAAGATGGCGGTAGAGATCTCCTGGAATGCCATGATGAAAAACATTACCACGCCCACAAGTACCCCTTTCACCAGCAAGGGCAAAGATATGGTCAAAAAAGTTCTCAGTTTCCCTGCCCCCGATACTTCGGCGGCCTCCTCGAGAGAAATATCCAGCTGCAAGTAAGAGGCATGAGCCATGCGCAAAAAGTACGGCAGTCGCCGGGCAAAGAGGGCCAGCGCCATGATAATCCAGTACTTGGCCAAGGGTATGGTTGTCCAAAACCCCAGGAGATAACTTACCCCGACTGCCATACCCGGGAAAGCCAGCATCAGGGTAATCACAAAGTCCAGCACATTTCTCCCCGGCACCCGGGTGCGCACAATGAGATAGGCGGCTGGCAGCCCGAAGGCGATGCCGAAAATCAGGGCTAACCCGCTGAAGACGAATGAATTTTTAATGAGCAGTGGCGTTTCCAAAAGGATTACCCTGAAATTTTCGAGAGTCCAATAGGTTGGAAATGGCTCGAGAACCCATCTTCTAGAAAAAGCGGCTAATCCCAGCACGATCGGAATGACCAGGACGAGAGCCGCGATAAAGCACATGTAGGAATATGAACCAAATCTCACCAGCGGGCTCGGCTCGATCACCCTGCCTTCAGAGGTTGTTCCTTTGGAAAGGCCCGTATACTTCTTCCTCTCCACCCACCACCTGGCGAGCAAAAAAAGGGCAATGCACACCATGGAAGAAACGACCACCGCTACGATTCCCATATACTTACGATGTACGTCGGTAAAATGATAGGCGATGTTGATGTAGGCAACCGAGGGAAGAAAGTCTATCTGACCCAGAATCAATGGCGTAAGCCAGTCTGTAAAGGGCCAGAGGAAGACGATGACCGCCCCTGCCAGATAACTGGGAGTGCAGAGAGGCAAGGTGACCGTGAGGAATCTCCAGAAGCCGCTCGCCCCTTCAACTTCGGCGGCTTCTTCAAAGGAGGGGTCTATGTTGGTGAAACCTGCGGAAAGACTGAGAACGATAAAAGGGAGCATGTGCAGGGACTGAATAAATACCAGACCGTGCAGCCCATAAATGAAATTTATAGGTGTCTTGAGCAGCCCGATCCCCGTGAGAAGCAGATTCACAGTGCCATACTTGCCTAAAAAGATGATAAAGGCAAATACTCCGGCGTAAGCGGGTAAGACAATGGGCAAGAGAATGAGGGCGGTGAAAACTGTCTTACCCCGTTGTCTGTATCTCGCCAGAATGTACGACAGGGGAGTTCCAAACAGGGTGGTGGTCAGGAGCACCATGGTGCTCAGGAGAAGAGTATTGCCAAAGGTTTTTAAGTAATATGTATCTTGGAAGAATTCCAGGTAATTCTGTATGCCCCAGGTGTCGGTTCCGGCGATTTTGAAGCTTTCCATCACCAGGATTGACAAAGGATAAAGCACAAGCAAAGCAATTACCGACCACAGGATTGTCGATAGCAAAATATTGCCACGGTTCATATTGAAGCCCTTATTGATTCCTAAAAGCCACGTTCCCAAATTTTAGGGTATGTCAGCCTAATGCGATTTTCAGGAATAAGAACGTATGTGGCGAAAGGCCATAGGCACAAGACACGAGGGGTCACGCTTAGCGTATTAAGCATCCAGCAAGGAGCCAGGATCAGAATCCAGCAGACAGCTTGCAGCTGACAGCAGACAGCCTGAGGCACGCAAGAATGACTCTCTCTACAGGATGTCCTTCTTCCACCAGCTGCCAGTTGCCCTCTGCTAGCTGACACAGGCCTTGTGCCGCCCTCCCTGTAGGTACCATATACTCGATATAAGGGCGAGCTAGAGCTCGCCCATGTATCGATCGGTTTTAATCTGTCGTCACGCGGAGGTTATGGCGTGACGAGCAAGGAGCGTGCCTGCAATGCAGCCAATCGGGCTGCAGCATAATCGCCATCGATCTCAAAGAGCTTTCTGGCTTGACCCAGCTTCTCCTCAGCCCTCTTCGCGCTCGCACCTTGGGCTTTCATCGCCTGAACTTCTCCTTCAACTTCCTCAATGAGGGACAGGCTGCTTTTCAACTCGCCCCATTTGCGATAGATCTCGTATTCATAATAGCGGTTGACTTCGTCCCACCTCTTGGTGGCG
>JARRNM010000134.1:28737-34509 GCA_037384945.1 Deltaproteobacteria bacterium | reverse complement strand
GCTGTTTTTATCTCCTTCGTCCCGGTCTCCACCGCTCCTTCCCTGAAGTTGTACTTCAGCAGCCGCCCGTTTCCGGTGTCAGCCACAATCAGGAGGTCTTGGTCGTTACAGGCAACGCCTTCAGGTTCTTTAAGGACAACGCCCTGGCCATCACCATATATGCAAGTGATAAACTTAAATTTTATTGCGGCTAAGGAAATAGAAACCAGGAGAAACAGCAGTGAAACCAGGGTCACCGCCATGATCCCCCATATTTTACCTGAGCCTTTGGTCATTTCTCTTATCTTCTCCGTTCCGGGTGGCATTGGATGCAAAGTTCATAGGTACTGCTGAAAGGTAACATAGCTGGATTGTTTGCCGTTCCGCACGCCTTGTGACAACTCAGACACTCCACCGAGAGGTTTCTGTCCCTTGGATCTACTGTCTTTTCACCGATGGGGTGGGTTGAATGGGTCTCCCACTCGTGACAACGGCCGCAGAGCTTCACGCTGATATGCTGCTCAGGGAAAAGCAAGATATTGTCAGAACCATGGGGGGAGTGGCAGCTTGTGCATTCGCCTTTTTTTACTGGTTCACATAACTTCTCGTTTTTCGGATTATCTATGGACCATTCCTGCAATGCCACCGTGTCCCCATGGCACTTGCCGCAGACGTTTAATACCGATCCCTGCAAAAGCTTCTGCTCTTTTGTGGCGTGAGGGCCATGACAATTCAAACAGCCGACATCATCGAGCAAAGGCCAGTGCACCCTATTCTTACCCAAAGCTGCATCCACCGTGCGGCTGTGGCACTTCCGGCACAGCTCAGTGCCTTTTAGCTTGGTCTTGAGCGATGGGGGCCCCTCGTGGCACTCGGTGCACTTCCTCTCGACAACCGCGCGATGGGCCACGTCAAAGATAATACCTCTGCTATTGGAGCCATGGGGGCTGTGACAGGAGATGCAGTTCTTAGCCGCCACCGGATAATTCATGTGGGTACGTTTGAAAGTGAGTTTGTCAATCTGATGGCACTTAGTACAGAGGGAAGGCGGTTCTTTCTCCAACAAAAAATTCGCTTTGGCCGACGCATGCGGATTATGGCAGTTGAGGCAGCCTTTTCCCTTGTCTAGGGATCTGTGCCTGAATCGAACCTTGCTGAGCTCAGCGCTCATATCCTTATGGCAGTCAAGGCAAAGTTCGCTGCCTGATTTTATTAAGATGTATTTATTATCAGACCCATGGGAAGCGTGACAGGCGGTGCACTTGCCCTCGACCACCGCCTCATGGGCACTGCGCCTGTTCTCTGGAAGCACATCTTGGTGGCAATTGTAGCAAAGCTTTGTCTTATCTGCGATCAGCAGGCTTTTGTGAGAAGATGCGTGAGGAACGTGGCAGCCGGTGCACTCTCCTTTTTTCAGGAGTGGGTGGACATAACGCCTCTTGAGAATTTCCTTAAAGTTTTCATGACATTTGAGGCAGGTGGCTCCTCTGGCGCCGGGCTTGAGCTTGAAGGTGTCCGCAGCGTGAGCTGGTGGTGCGACCAAGATAAAAAGGCCCAGGAGGCAGAATAAAAAAAGGGCCGTATTCCCAGTCATTCTTTGGATGTTCATGGTTTTTCTACTAGGTGGCAATCTATACATGCCCTGTCTGCAAAAGGTTTGTGCACGTCTGCCTTGAAAAATTTCGGGTCCTTCGAGGTGTGCGGTGCATGACAATTCCTGCAATCCATTTCTCCGGCAGCGATTTCAAGGTGGGCCTTGCCAAAAGATGGCTCTCGATAATCATGGCATTTGGAGCAGAGCGGTTGAATAGGCTCGACCAGTAAAGCCGACTCCGCTGAAAAATGGGGTTTGTGACATGTCTGACACTTCTCGAGATCAGACAGTGCATGGACATAAATCTCAGCGGTCTTGCTTTGAGCGGTCTTGTCGCTCTCTTCTCCTGAAACACCGGCCGGAATAGGCGGAACACCCTCATGCTTATACAGATTTGCCTTGTGAGGGCTGTGGCAGGCGGTACATTCGCCTGAGACCACGGGGTCGTGCCTGCTCTTTATGTCTTTTATTTCTTTACCAGGATCGGTGGAGTGACAGGAATAACAGAGGAACCCCTGCTTTGCCACCAGCATCCCGGGATAATTGCTGCCGTGCACCTCGTGACATCGCAGACACTTGCCATTTTTGAAGACCGGATGGTTTGAGCCGCCCTCTACGGCCTCTTTCATCAGGTCTCCGTGGCATTTGGCGCACATCACCGGGTCATCGGCAGGCACCATCAGCAGGTTTGCCTCATTTGTTCCATGGGACTTATGGCAACCATCACAGTTCCCGTCGATTACCGGTTTGTGAGCATTGGTCTTGGTAAATTCTACCTCAGCATCGACATGACAACTGTAGCAGATTACATCCATCCTGTTCTGGAGCATAGCGACAAAGTTTGATCCGTGAGGATTGTGACACCCACTGCACTTTCCCTCGACAAAAGGTTTATGGGGCTTGCGGGTTTTTAGCTCTGCTTTGGTCTTCTCATGGCACGAATAGCACACCTCTTCCTCTTTGGCGAAGAGAAGCTTCTGGTTCCTGCCAGCGTGACTCACATGGCAGGAAAGGCATTCCCTCCCGGTCGTGACCGCTTTGTGGGGCACGCTGACCTCTGCATTTATATCCGAATGACAACCGAAGCAAAGTTCTCTACCTTTTTTGGCCAGCAGATTTTGGTTCTCCGAAGTATGGGGATTATGGCACGAAGCACACTTTCCCTTCTGGAAGGGTTCGTGCTCTATATTCCCCCCGCCCTTGAGGTCTAAGGCTTTGTGGCAGTCGTAACAAAGGTTGCTGCCCTTCTTCCTGGTTTCGAAGGGCTGCTGAGAAGCAGGGGAATTGTGGCATTTTTCGCAGTTAACCTCGGCCACTACCGGATGTATGCTGGTTTTCAACAGCTTGGGCTGTAGCGAGGAGTGGGGATTATGACAGCTGTTGCAGGGAGAAGTCTCCACCGGATAGCCTCCATGTCCCTTCTTGAAAGCTGCCTGGTTGCTAGCATGGCAACCAAGGCAAAGGGCAGGATCATTGGCTTTAAGGAGATTGGCTTCATCCGAGCTATGGGAGAGATGGCAGGTGTCACAACTTTTTTGCTGCAATATCTTGTGTACCACTTTCTTTTGAAAATTTTCCTTTTTATGGCACTGGTAGCAAAGTTCACTGCCTTCTGCCTTGAGAAGATTAGCGGTCGGCGATGCATGGGGATTGTGGCAGTCGGTGCATCTTCCTTTTTTCAAGGCGGTGTGCACCATAGGTTTGTCGAGACCTATCTTGTCCGGTTCGTGGCAGGTATAGCACATCTGATTCCCGGGATTCTTAAAGAGCAGCTTGGGGACTATGCCGTGCCGCAGATGGCAACTCTCGCACTTTTTCTCCTTGACAGGATTGTGCACATCTTTCATCCCCAGGTAGGTATCGGCAAACTTGGTGTGACAGTCGAGACAGTCCTTGCGGGCGAAGGTTCTTCTGCGGGGCGAGGGGGCGCAGGCTGCGAGGTAAACGACCATGCCCAGGAGAAACAATATTCCTCCTGCAAAGAATATACGACCTCTCGTAAAGAATCTCACTTTGCTTCTCACTACGGCTTTGTACTTCCTAGCGTCTTCTGCGTGATCGGGCAGCTCCACGATCTTTATGGAATGATGGAATGATGGAATGGTGGAATAATGGAATAATGGGTCACAAAATCAGAGGACCATCTATCTCATAGAAGAATAATTTTCATTTCTCTACACCCAATATTCCAGCATTCCAGTATTCCATCTTTCCTGTTTTCCAGTGCTCCTGGCGGGCTCGCAGTCAGACTCCCCGGGCGCCCCATTTTATTGGCTCGCTCCCTACTGGAGATCCTTCGCATAAATCTCTACCGGGTAATACTCCTTGAGCTTCTCCGCGTAGTCCTCCACCGCTTTTTCGACCTTATGGGCAAAAACTTTTTTGGCAACCTCTTGCCTCACATCTTTAAAGGGCTGCACTTTGGCAGGAGTGACCTGGTATATGTTTAAGACATAAAAATGGCCCTCAGAACTTTCATACATCCTGAAGTCCCCAGGCTTAGCGCCTGATACAGCCCGCCTCAAGTCTTCCGGCAGACTTCTTACGCTCAGGAGTGTACCCTCAAAGTTCAACAGCCCTTTGGTGCTCTTGTCCACCTGCCCCTCTGCATTGGAACTCAGCCAGTTAAAGTCCGTGCCCGCGGTTAATTTGTTTAGAGCCTCCACCGCGTCGCTCTTTTTCGAAAAAACGAGATCCTTGATTCTCATCATCTCCGGGGTGGTATACTCTTCGCTGTTTTTTTGGTAATAGGCTCTCAGTTCTTTTCCGTCCAGGGTGATATCAGGGGCAATAACTTTGCTTATAAATGCCCCAAAAATGACGGAGATTTCATAATCCTTGACACTGCTGATGTATTCTGCTGTTTTTTCGATACCTTGCTTTCTTGCTTCCATCAACAGTACTCTCCGCTGCAAAATACTTGCCAGCACTTGGTCCTTGAGACGATTGATTCTCTTGGCGGCAATGGCTTGTTCTATTCCGTGGTAAAATTTTTGTTTCAGGGCTTTGCTGAATTCTCCTACGGTGAGGGGCTTCCCCCCCTTGATCTCGGCCAGAACTCGTGTGTCCTGCAGCAGTTTTTCAAAGCCCGGCTCTTTGGACTCATAATCCAGGGACGCAAAGATCTCTTTATTCACCGTTACATACTTTCTTTCCAAGCCTTGATAATAATCTTTTGCCGCCTGAACCCTTTTTCGATTAAGGACTTGGAGCTCTGCCTTCTTCCTTGCCTGCTCATCCTCATTTTCGGGAAAGTGGACGCCCTCGAGTTTGAACACCACAAAACCTTTTTTCCCAATAGAGACTATGGGGCTTACAGATCCAACCTTCATTTTTGCAACCAGTCGAGCTACCGGCAGAGTGAGGTCCTGGTCCTTTAGATATCTGGACTCATCGACTTGGCTGGCGAGCCCTGCGGATCTGGCTCGTTTCACCGCTTCTGCGAAATTACTCCCAGCCTTCAGTTCTTCAGTGAATTTCTTGGCTGCCTCTTCATTTTCGAACCTGACCGTGGTTATCTTCCATTCCTTAACCAATTCCCGGTAGTCCTTCTCGACTTCCTCGGGGTCAGCCTTTATATCCTTTACTTGCCCCTCCATCAAAATTCTTATCAGGGTTTCTTGCGAGTAACCCTTTATCTCATTTTTGACCTCCGGCAACTCATCAAGCCTTATATTCCTCCCCTCGATAAGGATGAGCCTCGTATTTATCATTCTGTTCATGATGGCAGAGTAATCTATTCGACCGGCTTTCTTTCCCCGGGGATTTGCTGCATGGGCCTCGGCGATCGCCTTATTGAACTCCTCCAGGGTGATAGGGTCATCATTCACGGTAGCCACCGTCACTTTTCCATCAATCACCGGCAGATTTTCTGCAGAGCCATAGCCCGCCAGTCCGGTGAATAACCAGCAGATTACCGCTACGAACAAAATTCGCTTCATTGTATTCCTTAATCTTCCTTGGTCCAGCCATGAGGCTTGGAAACCGCAATATAGGTATCCCCCCGCCACGAGACCTGCAGCTGCTCCAAAATGCAGGGGAAGACCTCTTTTAAAGGCGAGCTGCCGAAGCACAGTTGTTTGAGCAGAGGTTCGACAGAGTGGAACTGTCTAAAGAGATAATGCCGGTTTTTCATATCCTTCTTACATTGAGTAGGCTGAGCCTGCTGCTGGGCGCGAGCGCTATTTTAACACGAAGCG
>JARRNM010000134.1:5873-28725 GCA_037384945.1 Deltaproteobacteria bacterium | reverse complement strand
CAATTGGCCTTTAATGGACTCGCTTGTTCTTTGCTATTAAAAGATTTTATGCCGGTGAAATTACCGGACGAACCTGGGGATATCACCGCATATCAACTACTGGCCCCCATTCGTCAAAAGATAGAAGCTATTGTTATCACAGTATTATTCTTGAACTACTGCCCTGGCATGCTTGTTGCGATATCGCTTAACTGCTGTGCTATTCAAGCTACCGTGCAATGACAGGGAGAATACATAGAATACCCCATTTAATCAGAGTGAAAAATGGTGTATAATACAAAATCCGCTGGTTCCCCCAAAAGTCTGAATTCTAACCATGATACGATAAGGCAGCTAGGGCAGCAGAGCTGAATTATCCATTTTATGAAAAATAAAGACAACATATCGAAATTACCCCCCTTATCTAAGGGTAAACTTCTGCTGATCATCTTAATTATTAGTGTCATCCAGGCGGGACTATTTTCGCCTAAAGCGATGGCTGAGGTTGATGCAACCTTTCTCTATACCTTGTCCGATTTCGACGGCCCCCTACCCTACAACTGGGTGAGGATCTCTGTTGATCGAGAACGAAATGAGATTTATGTGGTTGACCCCAAGGAAAGAGATGTAACGGTATTCAATGAGACCGGTATGGAGATTTATCGTTTCGGTGACGATGGCAGTCTCGGCTCGGTCATGGATGCTGTGGTGGAAAAAGATGGACGTATTCTTGTCCTTTCCAGAAGGGTCTCAGGGAATACCATCACCCTTTGCAATTTCAGGGGAGAGCCCTTAGCAGAATTCGAGCTTAAGAAATTTCCTCCCGACTTCTCCGGTTTTTCACCCAATCGCTTGGTCTGCCGGCAAGGATTACTCTATTTGTTGGATGCAGATACCATGAAGATCGCGGTTACAGACTTCAACGGTGTTTTCCAGAGAGGTTACGACGTCAGCCCTCTTATCGGTGTTCCACAGGACAAACTAGCTGAAACGGCCATGGAAGGCTTCAGTGTTGACCCCAGGGGGAACATGCTCTTTACCATCCCCGTCCTGTTTGCGGCCTATAGGCTATCTCCAGATGGGAAGCTAGCCAGGTTCGGTCAGCCCGGAGGCGGCCCCGGCAGGTTTAATGTGGTGGGAGGAATAGTGGCGGATGGTCGGGGTTATTACTACGTGGCCGACAGATTGAAAAGTGCGGTTCTCGTTTTCGATAGGGACTTCCAGTTCCAGGGGCAATTTGGCTATCGTGGCCCAAGACCGGACAATCTCATTGGCCCAAGGAATCTCGCCCTGGATGAAGAGGGTCGACTTTACGTGTCTCAGCTAAGAAGCAGAGGAGTGAGTGTTTTCAAGATAACTTACAAATGACCCTGAACGATTTGAGGGACATAAACTCTAAAAGGGGAGGTGATTAATCAGTACATGAGGTAATGAGTAAGAGATGGAACAACTGATCAATACCTGAGAAAGGGGGAATATCTAAAAAATGAAACACAGAGGATTACTACTAATTTTCATAGCGGCAGCCCTCATCACCTTTGGTTTGAGCGGCACTGCGCTGGCCTTCCATGCCGGTGGTGTGGCCACTTGTGACGGCTGCCACACCATGCACAACTCGGTTAACGGCCAACCAGTTGCGGGAACCGGTCCGGATAGGACTGCTCTTACCTTGGGCTCGGACCCCAGCTCCACCTGTCTCAACTGCCATTACGATTTAGCGGCGGGGCGGAGTAGCTCTTACCACGTTATGAGTGAGGACGGCCATTATTTGCATGCCGGCGGCGACTTCTTCTGGGTGCAAAAGGACTACAGCTTCATAGTCCGTGGTAATACCGTGACGAGTTACGGTCAGGACCACGGCCACAGTATCGTGGCCTTCGACTATGGTCTGACTGCCCAGACAGGCGCAGGTAGTGTGTCGCCCGGAGGGGATTACCCGGTTGCCTATCTTGGCTGCACCAGCTGCCATGACCCGCACGGCACGGTCACCACCAGAAGCGGGGCCATAAGCGTCTCCGGCTCATACGGAGCGGTCCCAGCAGCAGACACCATCGCCGGTAACTATCGGCTCCTTGCCGATAACGGCTACAGGACCCAGAACCTAACCTACACCCTTCCAAATGGGCCGCCCAAGGCAGTGTCGACCAATGACTCGGTGACCGATGACCATCACACCGACTACGGCCAATACATGACCGCCTTTTGCGCCAACTGCCATGGTGAGTTCGCCAACATGCCCCTCAAGCACCCTGTAGGTCCGGTAAATGGTTCCTTGGGCAAAACTAATAATACAACTGGCCAGACCTATGCTATGACCTACAACAACTATGTCAAAACCGGGGATTTCAGCGCAGGAGCAAATGGTTGGGCCTCCCCCGTAGGCACGGGTCCTTACCTGGAGCTGGTGCCCTTTGAGAGAAACACTGATACCGGGCTTGCAATAGACTCCACGGACGGTCCGAATGGTAGCTCCAATGTCATGTGTCTCACCTGCCACCGGGCGCACGCTTCGGCCTTTGACAGTGCAGGAAGATGGGACTTCGGTGTTGAGTTTATTGCCGAGTCGCACCCGGCCGAAGGCGATATTGATGTCGATGACATTACTCCTGGCACCGCCCCGCAGATAACTGCTTACTACGGCAGGGATATGGAAAGTCTGTTCGGCGAGTACCAACGCATTTTGACCTGGATGTTTGATGGATTGCTCTGGCGAAACAAGGGCTATGGAGATCTATGGGGCTGAGACTAAAACATCATTTAGCCGGATTCCCTCAGAGTAAACAACACTTTGCCGTTGTGTAAAGCATGTGTTAATATCTTTCGCCAGCAAGGTGAGTCGGGGCAAACCTCGGACAAAAGCACTACCGGGAGAACCATAAGGAGACTGTTACAAGTGGACTGTAAAAATAAATTTAACCGAACGCTGTTACAGTTCAAAAAGCCGGTACTATTAAGAGTCTATCTGGTATTGCTGGTTCTCGCCATTATCGGTAGCTGTGTTCCTGCCCGGCCAACCGTATATAAGATGCCTCTAGGCGACCAGGGCGAGGTCTTTGTCTACCTGCAACCTCTCCCCCAGGAAGCGGGTAAGGTCCAGTTCACCATCGGCGAGATTGCCGCCGTCCGGGCAGACGGTAGCCAGATTCCCCTTTCCCTGTATTTTAGTGAACTGCAGGGGGCACGACTTGCAGGAGAGCAGAAACTGCTGGCCACCGGCGTCCTGCCGCCGGGCTCATACTCGGGCCTGGCCATCATGGTCAAGAATGGTTCCGTACAGACTGAGGAAGGTGACATGGCCCTCCTCATCCCCGAGGAACCGGTTGGGGTTGATAAACTCTTTGAAGTGAAGAGGCGTCAGAGTTCGACTCTCTTCCTCTCCTTGAGTCCTGCCGGCATCGTCACGGACAGCATCAGATTTACCCCGGTTTTTTCCCTGGCGGGCCCTGAGTCCGTCCTCATAAATTTCACCGGTTATGTGACCAATACCGATGCAAACATCATCACCGTCTTCAACAAGAAGACAACCAGGGTGGTGAATACTATAGCAACCGGTCGAGGACCGCGGGGGATTGTTCTTGATCAGAGTCGGGCAAGAGCCTATGTGGCGGTTTCGGGGGACGATGCGGTTGAGGTATTCGACCTGTTCTCGGGAAGTATCATCAACACCATAAGACTTGCCTTCGGGGACAAGCCCATCGAGCTCGCCCTCACTCCGGATGGTCGAACTCTCGTGGCAGTCAACCAGGGCTCAAATACCGTGAGCATCATTGACGCTGTTTCCATGTTTGAGCTGACCAAAGTCAGAGTCGGAGAAGAACCGACTTGGGCGGCGGTGGATTCCTCCGGCCTGAAGGCCTTCGTTCTGAGCGTTCGCTCAAACACCATTTCTGTGGTGAACCTGGTCCAAAGAGCCATTTCTCTAACCATATCAGTTAAAGGAGGCCCGCTAAGAGCGGCTTTCAATGCAACTGGCGACAGGCTCTATGTGATCGGCAGGGACTCTCCCAATCTCTCCATAATAGATGTTAGAGCGTTGGCGGTCATAGCCCAAGTTTTTGTCGGACCGGGGTCGGTTTCCCTGAGAGTCAACGCCCGTACAGGTCTAATCCTGGTGGGGAAGAAGTTTGGCGGGGAGATTAAAGTTGTCGACCCTTCCTCCTTGATGTTCATAGATTCGATCAAAGTTGGAGGCGATGCGGCCTTCATGACCATTGATCGCGAAGAGAATACTCTCTTCGTAGTGTTACCGGATAAGAGACTGGTTCAGAAGTTGAATCTCACCAGCAAGAAGATGATGGCTGAAATAGAGGTGGGAGAGGGGGCACACGCGGCTGTTGTCATGAGCGAGATTTAGTTTATGCACCGGGCCGTTTTCTGGTTCTCGTCGATACTACCGGTTATTCTCCTGATGAGCGCTATTCTACCTTTGAGTGCTCGTGCTGAGGGGATAGGCTTCAATAGCCAGCTTAGGTATTCGTGGTCTGACAGCAAAACTACCGACAGGGACACCGGCGAAACATCCAATTCTAAGTCTTACAGGTTCGATCAGCGCTACAATCTTGATCTGACCAAGACCCTGTATCCCTACCTGAGCTTTCGCGCCGGAACCTTTTACGAGGTGAACACGAGCAAGTCCCTCACCGATAACTTCAAAACAGAAGAAACGACTTTGCAGCGCCTTTCCCCATGCAACACAAGCATATTTCGTAGACTTCAGTCCAGCAATCCCTAGGGGCATTCTTCTCTTCATTTCCCCAACCACAAACTTTCCAAAAATTGAGCTCTCCAGGGATGATCTTATCTCCAGTCTGGTGTGGAGCCCCGCAGACCTGCCCCTGGTTGACCTGCGCTACAACTGGACCCACACCTATGACCACCCTAAGACTGTGGATGTCGTCGACAAGCTGTTAACCTTGAAAAGTAGTTACACGGCATGGGAAGAACTCAACCTTACCTACATTTACACCCGGTTGGACACAGACGACCGGATGGGCGGTTTTGACACTCTGAATCAGACTCATTTCGGCACCGCCAACTACACCCACAATTTTCTTAATGACCGGTTGTTGATGAACAGCAACTACGCAATACGTTACAATACTGTGGAGTTCCCCGGAGCTGAGACCGTGCAACTTCCCTTGCAGCCCTCCGAGGGACTTTCTGCGGTCAATAGCGACCCACCTGATGACGGTCCAGCTCTCACCACCAACAATGGACTTATCGATGGAAATCTGACTGCCTCAGCGGGGATAAATATCGGCTCGGGCGCCAATCAAACCCAGATCATCAACATTGGCCTCAGTTTCAGCTCAGCCAGAGATGTCGACCAAATATATATCTATGTAAATAGTGGAAGTAGAGCCCTCACCGCAGCTATTGCCGACTCTTTTTCCTGGAGGGTCTACACCAGCCCTGATAACACCGATACCAGCACCTGGACCCTGGTGGCCACCGTGTTCCCGGCCTCTTTCGCAGTTCTCGACAACCGTTTCGAGATGTCCTTTACCAAGGTGAATACCCAGTACATTAAGGTGGTAACCACGGCGCTGCCTTTGGTCCTTGACCCTGGAAATGAGTTTACCGACATCTTTGTCACCGAAATGGAACCATTCTCCACCCTGTCAGGAGCTCAGGTTAATCATAAATTCACCACTCTCGATCAAAATTACAACCTCAACCTCACGGCCCGGCTCAGCGACAAGACTTCCCTCGGTTATAGTCTCCAGTACTTTACTGAGAACCAGGACTCACCCGCTGAGGATAGCTCGCAACTGTTCAACAACATCTTTCTCAATCATACCTTCAATGAGATATTCAGCTCCAGTGCTACGTTCTCGCGGGGTGACACCAAGCAAGGCGATAGAAAAACCACCACCTACTCATACGGCACTTCTCTCAGGGGCAATTATCTTCCCACATTCAACCAAACACTCACCTTGAGCGGCAGCAACGAATCTGAAGAGGAGGGCTCAGCTTATACCTATTCAATCTTCCTTCACCACAATGCCATCTTGTATAGTGGTTGGAGCGCCTTTTTTGACGTGAGTCGAACCTGGAATCTGCTCGTGGACGACACCCGTAACGCCAGCACCATTATAAGAACCGGTACAAATATCATACCCAACTCCATAATCACCTTGAACCTTTCTTACAATTATACGCTGACAGATTCAAAGCCTCCCCAAGGCAACAACAAGGAGACCACTAACAAAATCCTGAATGTGGACGTTTTCTTTACCCCCTTCAGGGCGCTGTCTCTCTCTGCCAGCATAAACTACGTGGAGAGGGAAGATTTCAGTTCAACCCTCCAGCAGTACTCGGTTAACTGGTCACCTTTCCCCGAAGGGGACCTGCAATTCTTTTTCATTTACAACGAGACCCTTGAGAATGAGCAAGACCGGGAGGAGACATCACTAGGTCCTGGATTCAACTGGAAAATAAGCAATCATTTCTCCTTACGATCGGCCTATACGTACGTGCAAGGCAAATCCAGTACCCAAAAAGTGGAGTCCAATAACCTTCTGTCAGAGCTAACCATAATCTTCTGAGGGTTACCGAATTGGAGATAACCATGTGTCTGGGAGACAAACCAATGATCACCTGTACAAGAATTCTTTGGTGGTGTGGGCTAACCGCCCAATAAGTTGACCAATTCTAAACAAAATGCGATAGTGAACGGCGGATTGCGCCCTGAACCCACTTTACATGTTTTTATTACACCCTTCAAAGGTAGGGAAATCCTCATGACTAAGCTGAAATATCTTCTAAAAATCGATAGATTTATCTGGTTCCTGCTTTTTACCTCTTTAGTTGCTTGTGCTCCTCGTGCCATCCCCACCAATTATCATGACCCCGAAATGGATTTCGCCTCCTTGCGGACTGTTGCCATCATGCCTTTTCAAAATCTTACTCGTGATCAGATGGCGGGAGAACGGGTGACAGACACCTTCGCCACCAGTTTGTTGTCTACCGGCGCTGTTTATGTTCTTCCCTCAGGTGAGGTGGCACGGGCGATTGCCAGAGCGGGGATTGCCGACCCGAGTTCGCCATCTATGGAGGAAATGGTAAAATTAACCGGCTTTATTAAGGTGGATGCTTTAATCACCGGGGTTGTCAGCGAATATGGCGAGGTAAGGTCGGGCACCGCTTCCGCTAACGTGATATCTGTAAGCACGCAGATGATAGAGCTGCAAACGCGGAAGATCGTCTGGTCGGCATCTACCTCGAAAGGTGGAATAACCATTTGGGACCGCCTTCTCGGCTCAGGCGGTGAGCCCATGAATGACGTAACCAGGGCGGCTGTAGATGATCTTATCGACAAACTTTTCCGTTAAGAAACTCAGAATATTTTTTCTGGTTTTTATCATCCTTTCAAGTTGTCAAGTTGCCAATCACCAAAAGATAGGAGTGACTGACAACTCTCCCGCCGTTAAAAAGAAGTTGCTTACCGCTGTCTTGCCCTTCGCCAACCTCAGCGGCACTCCGGCACCCCTAGAAGATTTAAGACATCTGCTGATAAACAGTTTCAAAGAGCAGGGACTAAACATGGTCGACGAGGAGGCTGTTGAGAGGTTTGTGGTAAGACACCGCCTCCGCTATCTAGGGGGGATAGAGAGGACTACAGCCCGGGATCTGAAATGGGAGACCGGCGCAGACGCCGTACTCATCACCTCGCTGGAGCTTTACAGTGAACAATTTCCCCCGAGGATGGCCTTGACCTGCAGATTGGTCTCCACCGGCAATAGCCCGGAAATTTTATGGATGGATGGGATCGGCTTGGCAGGGGACGACTCCGTAGGACCTCTCCAGCTTTTCTTGATTGAAAACCCCCTGATCTTGCAAAACAAGGCAGTACGGCTCCTCTCTACCTCACTGCTAAGATACCTCCAAGGGGAAAGTTATTGGCGAGGTAGTCAAAGGGAAATAATAAAATTTTGGCCAAAGGTCTTCTACCGTTCGCCTGTCTTCGAACCAGGGATAAAATACACCGTGGCGGTGGTACCCTTCCTTAATCTCAGTCAGAGGAAATTCGCCGGGGAAATCATGGCTCTCCAGTTTATCAGGCAGATGCAAACACATGAAAACTTTGTTTTGGTTGAACCGGGGATAGTAAGGCAGGCTCTCCTGCAGATGAGGATCATCATGGATGACGGAATATCTCTCATCGACGCGGATAGCCTTTTCAGTAAACTCCATGTCGATCTCATCCTTGGTGGCAAGGTGTTCAATTATCAGGACAAGCAAGGGATTTCAGGCACACCCAAAGTGGCATTCTCCGCCCTCCTTATCGACAGAAAAAGCCGGGAGGTGGTGTGGAATTGCCAGAGTTATCATGACGGTGACGACGGGGTTTTCTTTTTCGACTGGGGACAGATCGAGACTGCTTACAGGATGACTTCTGAGATGGTGCTGTCTGCCTTGGAGACCATGATGGAATGACCCCTCAGACCAAGAGGTGACCATTAAAGCTACCTGAGAATCAGACATTCTCAGTTGTGAGCAAAGCTTGATTATGCCCTCTTTATATCGCTAATATTGTCGCCACCAACCACTGAAACCGTGAGTCTAAAAATGTTAGATTGATTGAGGGCGGATCGATCCTTATTTTGTCAGGAGTTTCCCCGAAAATACTCTGGTAACATGGGCCACGGGGAAACTCCTGTTATTTTGTCGGTATCTTTGAGAAGAATTCAAATTTGATTGGAAAGAGGAGAGAAACCGTGCACCCTTTGCTTCTGAGCCTAATCTACCTGATGTTCTTTTTGTCGGGAGCAGCAGCGCTCATGTATCAGGTGGTTTGGGTCCGGTCCCTGACCCTGGTCTTTGGCGGGACCCATCTTGCGGTCACTGCCGTTCTGTCGATTTTCATGGCTGGCCTGGCCTTAGGGGGGTATACCATCGGCAAATACGTTGATCGGGTGAAGAGACCGCTAAGGCTCTATGGACTACTTGAACTTGGGATAGCCCTATTTGCCGTGATTTTTATAGGCTTGATCAGGCTCTATCCCTTGGTTTACATTGCTCTGGCTCAAGGCAAAGACAATGCTCATCTATATCTTGCTTTCATTCGGCTCATATTTTCAGTGATTGCCTTGATTGTTCCCACCTCCCTCATGGGAGGGACTCTCCCTGTCCTCTCGAAGTTCATTGCAGGTCACCCGAAGAATCTCAGAGTCCACCTATCTTTTCTTTACGGGATCAATACTCTTGGAGCTGTGGTGGGTGTTATAGGAGCAGGTTTTTTCTTGCTCAGGTTCTATTCACTAAGCACCACTCTTTATCTCGCTATCATAGCGAATGTATCTATCGGTGTGGCAGCGGTTCTACTCCAGCCCAAGGCCACGACCGTCCTGGAAACAGGTACCATAAGGACAGAGTATGGAAAGGGCTCGAGTGAAACTGGAGCCCCTGACCTTTCAACCGCTGAAAGTTTTAACAATCTTTTTGCCCTTAAATTGGTTCTCTGGGGTATCGGAGTTAGCGGATTTTGCGCTCTAGGCTATGAGGTCCTCTGGACCAGAATCCTGACCATCGTTATGAGTGCAAGTGTCTACAGTTTTGCAACCATGCTGGTTGCCTTTCTCACGGGAATTGCCTTGGGAAGTGGGGTATACGGACTCATTCCGAAGGTCTTTAGACTTAGCGACAGGGGTGTTGGGAGATCAATCTCCTGGTTTGGCATCGTCCAGGTGATCATCGGGGTAACTGCACTCTTGGTCACCATTTATATCCGTGACCTCCCCATGAATCTCATGGGCTTACACGGTTTTTTTCAAAGCATTGGCATCAGTCTTTTTGGAGTGAGAATATGGTCCGGTTTTGCCCTCGCCTTCTTATATATGGTGGTGCCAACTTTTTTTATGGGGCTTGCTTTTCCCCTGGCAGGAAAGGTCCATGCCCAATATAGAAAAGTGGTTGGCGGTGCGGTGGGTGAAATCCTGGCCTACAACACCGTGGGGGCAATCCTGGGTGCTGCGGTGAGCGGCTTTGTTATGATCTATCTCTTCGGCATTGAAAGATCCCTGCAGATGCTCATTGTTATCAATATAGGCTATGGGCTCTTGGTATTTTTCAGCGTGAGAAAGAACAAAGTTCTGAACCTGCTGGTGCCAACCACAACCCTGGCTGCTTTCCTTTTTCTGGTCTTTAGCCACAATGGTTTGCGAATCTGGGAGACGAAATACTTCGCCATTTTCCGGAGCAATGAACTTGGAGCCTTTGCTACCCCCGAAAAAATTCGAGATGCCCTGGAAAACACGGATGTCCTTTATTACGGGGAGGGGATTGAAGCTGTGGTAAGTTCGGTTAAGGTGAAAGGAGGAGAGCAAGATTTTGTAACCAATGGCCGGACCGAGGCTTCTACAGATTTGAAAGATCAACAGGTCATGTTCGCTCTCAGTCACTTGCCCATGCTGCTCCACAAAAATCCAAAAAAGGTGTTGGTTGTTGGGCTCGGAAGCGGGATGACCCTGGGGGCGATTTCCGTTCATCCGAGCGTCGAAGAAATCACCCTCGTCGAACTGGAGCCAAAAGTACTTGGCGTGGCCAGAACCTTTGCGGATTACAACCACCATGTTCTCGACAACCCTAAAGTGAAAATCTATTTCAACGATGGGCGGAATTTTCTCATGACTACCAGGGAAAAATTCGATGTGATCACAGCGGATCCCATTCATCCTTGGTTCAGGGGCGCCGGCTATCTCTATACCAATGAATATTTCACCTTGGCCTCAGAGCATCTGCGACCCGGAGGCATCATCTGTCAATGGCTACCCATTTATGAGTTAACCCCCGAGGACCTCAAATCTGTGGTCCTCACCTTCAGGCAGCAATTCAAACACACCCTGCTTTGGTTGACCCATTATGACGCAGAGCTCATTGGCAGCAATAGTCCCATCATCATTGATGAGGCGGAACTGAGCAAGCGGATCTCAGAACCTCTCATCCACAGTGACTTAAAGCGGGTGATGATGGGATCGGCAACAGACTTACTTAGTTACTTTCTGATGGGAACAAAGGGAATGAAAGCCTTCAGTCAGGGAGGGATCATCAATACAGATGACAATCTCTACCTCGAGTATTCCGCCCCTTTTTCCATCGGCAACCCTTCGCTGATGGGGCGCAACGTCAGTGCTCTCACCCAATACCGGGAAAACATTCTGCCCTATCTCCTCAAACCAACGGACCCGGAAGAACAAGCTCGACAAGAGAAAAGGTGGGCGGGCTTTTTGGAGGCCAGTGAACTGAGGGGGCGGGCATCCAGCCTTTTTCTGAGCGGGCTCTTCAAGACTCCCGAATTCGGCAAATTGCTGGGAGAACTGGAGACTAAATACCCCGATTTTGCGCCCGCGAGATTTCTAAAATACGAGAGAGACCTTGTACTTGCAAGAGAACCCCGGCTTTTGCAGAAAACTGTGCTGATTCTCCAAAATGAACAGGGAGCAGTCGTCAGTGTGGAAATCTCGGCGGTGCTGGTCCCGGTCAGCAGCAAAAGGGCTTCGGTGATGTTTGTCGACAACGCTGCCAGAGTAGTTTATGGAGAACTATATTTCTCTGGTTTAAACTACGGACAGCACATGGACCAATTCGTCGACGAGGTCATGCGCAATATTCGCTCCTTCTATCGTCGTGAGGCCTGGAATGCTTTGCGGAAAGGCAGTAAATTCCCTGCAGTCTCTTCGACCTTGAAAGAAATAAAAGAAATCATAAAAGTGAAAGTACAGGAAAATATCCCGGAAAAAGTCCCCGGCTAAAACTTGCGGCCTGGGTGCTTGGTTGGTGCCCATCCGGAAACCAGGTTTCTGAATGTCATCCTGAGGAGTCCCGCCAATGGCGGGACGACGAATAATCTCGAGATCCTTCGCGGAGTTTATCCCGAGCGGTTGACCTGAGGACTTCGAGTGAGCCTCCGTGCGGCCCGAGCCTTTCGGCAGGGAGCTCACGGCCGAGGGCAGTCCAACTCCTCGCCGACAGGTCTCGGTGAAGGGCTCAGAATGACATTAGTGAGTTTCCGGAGGGACAGTAGTTAGCTCGGATATTTCATGAGATATCCGGGCTAAGGTTCAGTTTATGCGGAATTTCTTCAACTGATATCTTAAACTGTCGTAACTTATATTGAGAAGTTTTGCTGCCTGGGTCTTGTTGTTATCTGCTTTTTCCAGTGCCTGCATGATAAGATCTTTTTCCAATTCATCGAGAGAAATACCCGATTCGGGCAGGACAAATCTGCCGTTTGAAGATTGCTCCGCCCGCATAGTCGAACGGGATATCCAGGAGGGAATATGTTCGGGAAGTATCTCTTCAACATTTTCCAGTACCACAATTCTCTCCACCAAATTCTTTAACTCTCTGACGTTGCCCGGCCAACTAGAATTTACCAAGATCTCCTCTGCTGCAGGAGAAAAACCTTTTATCATGGGCTTGTTGTACTTAGCGGCGAAGTGAGAGAGGAAGTGTTCAGCGAGAAGTGGTATGTCTCCTTTTCTCTCTCTCAGGGGCACAATGTGCAGGTAAAAGGCGCTTAGCCTAAAAAACAGGTCCTTCCTGAAATCACCCTCTTCCACTGCCTGGGAGAGGTTTCTATTACTCGTGGCTAAGACAGCGACATCTATGGGTATCTCCGCTTTGCCTCCAACCCGTCTAATTGTCCTTTCTTCCAAAACTCTCAGCAACTTGGTTTGCAGGTCAGGCTTCATGTCACCAATCTCATCCAGAAGTATCGACCCTCCCTTGGCGTCCTCGAAAAGCCCTACTTTCTCAGACTTTGCATCGGTGAATGAACCCTTTTCGTGGCCAAAGAGTTCACTTTCCAGGAGAGACTCCGGCATAGCGGCACAGTTTACTGAAATGAAAGGCGCCCGCCATGAATCTTCGGTTCCGAACATTAATCTGTGTATTTGCCTTGCTACAATCTCTTTGCCAGTGCCACTTTCCCCTGTTAGCAAGACGGTTGACACCCGAGCGTGAGCTATCTTTTCAACCTTCTCTTTCAGCTCCTTTATTGCCCTTGACTCCCCCACCAGCTCTCGGTCAAATACCCCGGAATAAGCCTTTCTCAGGTATTTTACCTCCTTTTTGAGATTTTCCTTTTCTATTATGTTGTTCAGAACTAGCTTTACTTCGTCTGTATTAAAGGGTTTGGTCAAATAATCCACCGCGCCGATTTTCATGGCCTTCACCGCGGTCTCGGCAGTATCGTCGGCCGTCAACATCACCACCTGGGTTGGGATCTCCCTGCCTTTAATCTCTTCTAGTATGTCCATGCCGTCTCTGCCGGGCATGGAGATATCAAGCAACAACAGATCCGGGTCCCAGGACTTGATTTTATGGATCACCTCCTCTGTTTCTGTCTCTTCGTATACTTCATAACCTTCTTTCTTCAAGGCCCGGGAGAGCACCGAGACAATGAGTCCATCGTCATCCAAAAGTTGAGAAAGATGTTAAAGGCCGTGCCTTTTCCTGGCTCGCTCTCCAAATCGATATGGCCGCCGTGCTGCTCGATCAGTCTTCTGGTTATGGACAATCCCAAGCCTGAACCCTTTCGTTTGGTGGTAAAGAATGGCTGGAAAACCTTGCTAACCAAGCTTTTGTCCATACCCGTTCCCGTGTCGGAGATAGTGATCTGGATGGAATTAAGCCTTGCATCATAGGAAGTCTTTGTAGCCAGGATACCACCAGCAGGCATGGCTTCTATGGCGTTGAGCAGAAGGTTTAAAAATACCTGTTGCATTTGCATGGGGTCGGCCATGGCTTTGGGAACCTTAGGATCAAAATCTTTGAAAACATTTATTGCCTTTGAGCTATTTGCCCCCACTGACGGGTGTCTCAAAGCAAAGACAATGGACTTATCGAGGATATCATTAATGTCCACCAGGGTCAGTTGGGGTTTGGGGGGTTTGGCGAAACTGAGCAGGCTCTTTAGGAGCAACTCGATTCGTTTAATTTCATCTACTGCTTGAGTGACTATGTTCCTGTCTTCCTCCGCCATATTTGTATCACTAGCCAGGACTTCCACTGAACCCTTGATGCCTGCGAGAGGGTTTTTGATTTCATGGACCAGCCCTGTGGCCCACTCGCCCACCATTTTCATCTGCTCTGCCCGTTGTAGTGCCTCCTCGACCTTTTTGCGTTCAGTTATGTCTCTGATCACATGGATTATGCCAATTATCTCATTGTTGTCGTCAAAACGGGGCATTGCTCTTACTTCAAGGTACTTGTTTAAATGGGGTTCGAACATTTCGAAGGAGGTGGGTTTCCCTGTCTCCAAACAACTGCAACTGAGGCAACCTCCAGGTGGTGTGTCCTTTCCATGGTAGTAAGCGTAGCATTTTATTGCCCTTGTAGTCTCGAGGGAAGGCAATTGCAGGATCTCTTGGGCCGCCTTGTTGGCCCTTATAATATTGAAATCCCTATCATGGATTGTGATCATGTCGGTGATGGTATCAAAGGTATCTTCCCATTCCGTCTTGGCCTGGAGAAGCAGATTCTCCATTTTTTTCCGCTCTGAGATGTCTCGGTCCACCGCCAGGATGTATTTCCGGCCCATGTACTCCAACAACCCTGCGCTTATCTCAATTGGAAAGACGCTAGAGTCCTTCCTCACATGGGTGATTTCTTCACTGATCCACTCTCCATTCAAAATACGGTTGATCCGTTCTGGCGCGTCTTTTGCGGCAGCGGGAGCATCAAGATCCTTTACCAAGTTTAGTTGACGTATCTCCTCGAGAGTGTATCCGTGCATCTCCGCTGCCGCCGGATTGGCGTCCACAATTTTCCCCGGCTCCTCTCCCTCGGCTTCCACCAGGAATATGGCGTCCCCTGCACTTTCGAACAGGGTTCGATAGCGGTGCTCGCTTTCTCTAATCCTGTGCATATGCTCTTTCAGTGAATCCGACATCTCGTTAAAGGAAGCCGCCACTTCCCCAAACTCGCCTTTTAGCCCCACTATTTTGTTATCCAGATCGCCGCCGGTTATCTTTCGCGTTGCCCGCAGTAGAGTGTTGCACGGTCCGGAAATTTTCTTTATTAAAACGAACCCCACCACCGCGGCAACTATGGGACCGAGCACCACGAGAGCGTAGAGCACGTTTTTTGTCTGATAGATGTCTCGGTAGGACGATTGCGTTCTCTCGGCCAGCTTAGCACTGGTGGCGTGCACCATGGTGTTGACTTCTGAAACCAGCTGTTCCGCAGTATGGAAGGCCTTGTCGAATTCCAGTTCTGTCCTTTGGCGACCAGCCCTTATGGTCAAGAATCTACTCAATGATTCTTTATATTCATTGATGTCATTTTGTAAGCCGTAAAGTCTGCTGAGCACATAATGTTTGGAGGCTGAATTGTTTCCTTTCAACATCTGGGGAGACTGATGACAGGCCATGCATTTTCCCATCATGTTGTCGAGATATCTGACATTTTGGACAATCGTATCAATACTGCTCTCGTGACTTGTATTTGTGAGACTTAAATCTGACTGTACCTTTTTCAAATAGATCAAGAGATGTTCTCGAAGAATTTCAATTTGATGAAGTGATATCACATAATTCAATTTGGAAGTTGCATGTTCCATGCTAAGAATGACATAGGCACCGACCACAGTGTTAATCAAACAAAAGATAATGACGGCCGTAATTATCAATTTTTTCATTATTGAATCCGGTAATTATAAGTGGATAGATTCAAGCCTATTTGTTTTACATATTTATATACGCTGGCGTAATCTTCATCTGTTGTCTTGATGAATCTTCTGGCACCAAAATGCCTCAAGACATTTACCCCCTCTGGGTCCATGTCCATAGTGAGAAGTGCCTTTTTCAGTTTGCTTTGCATGTCACCGTCAAAATCTTTCCTTACGGCCAAACCATTCTCTGGCACATCGGGTGATCTTGCCAGGATAAGCAATTCGGTTGTCAGTCTCTGATCTCTAGCGGCAAGCCGGTCAAAGACCGTATTTTTTGCAGCGCTGATGTCGGCTTTCTTGTTTAACACGTCGTAAATAGCCGCCTCGTGGGTACCAGCAAAATAAGTTTCTCCCAGAAACTTCTGATAATCATCAATGCCGTTTTCTTTAAAGTATGCGAGTGGAAGGAGATAGCCGGCTGTCGTTGCCTTGTCTACAAAGGCAAAGACTTTCCCCTTCATGTCCTGAGCAGTCCTGATGCCCCCGTCTTTTCTTACCAGAATCAGACCGTGATAGGTGGATATGCCGTCAACCGTCTCCGGCCTTGCAATGGGTTCGACTCCCAGCTTTGCATGGGCCAACGCATAGGAGAAGCTGCCAAAAAAGGCGCCATCCAACCCCATGGAGACGAAATTATCAATGATGTTCCCGTACCGGGTGAGAACCTTTAATTTTATATCCGCTCCTATTCTTCTTGATAGGTAGTCGGCAAGAGGTTCATATCGGTCAAGTTGCTCAAAAATGTTGCGCTCGGGAATAAGCCCTATGGTGATTAAGGGTCTCGCCTCTGCTGTCTGTGTATTGGTTGCTGGGACATTGTCTCTCCGCGCGTCACTGCAACCAAATAAGATGGTCAGACCCAGACTAATTGAAATGAATAATCTGCTCATCGAGATGACGATCCCTTGTCTTTTCGTCTTCGCATGCGATCAAGGGGTCATCACATTCTTGCTGAGCCTTTAAAATAACCATCTCCACTTGCCCGTAGATTAACAATTGACGGAACTGAAAGATTCAATCGACGGCGATGAAAATTTGGAGCTCAAGCCCTGATGTTTCATGAATTGGTGTCGCGAGACCTCGAAGATGGGCGAGCCTCCCCGCCATCGCGAGCCTGCTCGCTCAGGCGAGGCGGGCGGGCCACCTGGCAACCGTCCCGCGGTACCGCGGGATTGGTCCCGAACCGTACCTGAATGGTACGTCGCAGGAGCCGAAACCCGAGGACGCACGGAAGGATGCCCATATCCGTGGTCGTAGTCACGCCAAGGCGTGAATTCATGCAACATCAGGGCTGCACGTGAAGTCCCCTAGCCTGGTAAGCATATCATTTACCGCTGGTAAAGGCTATGGGGAAGCACGGCCCTGATCACCAGCAAGGCATCATCTGCGGTGTTGCCTTCGATCACTCCTCCTTGCACCGTTTTGCCCCATCCGGTTCAGTCGTGTCGCTCCTCGGCGGTTTGCATCTAATACCTTGCTGGTGATCAGGAATTCTCCATAAGCCGCTGATTTCAATCCTAATACTAAATTAGACGGTGGACTTGGGACGGGGAGCATCAGGGGCAAACCGGCTATAAACAGAACCGGACCGCCATCGATTAGCGGCTGCCGACAGATAACCGGGCATCGCCGTCAACCATCTCCACTTGCTCTTCATCCAGGCTGAAAAGTCTGTGGGTAATGTCTAAGTAAAAATCCTTTTTAGTCCTGGCGCTGGTGCGTTTGAGAAAGAGGATGGGGTCATGGAGCAGTTTATTGATGATCGATCGGGTGAGAACTTCAATGGCTTCCATTTGCTCTTCAGGAAGAGAGTGACATTGACCATAGGTCCTGAGAATCTCAGTCTGACGGATTTCCTCAGCCTTTCGACGAAGAGAGACGATGGTGGGAACAACTTCCAAGGTGCGCAGCCAGCCCTCAAATTTCAAGGCCTCAGCTTCAATTATATGCTCGGCTCGCGTCGCCTCTTTCAGTCGCTGGTCGCGATTGATCTCCACTATATTTTGCAGATCGTCTATGTTGTAAAGGTAAACGTTGTCGATCCGATTAACCTCCGGATCAATATCCCTTGGTACCGCAATATCAATGAAAAAGAGCGGCCGGTTTCTGCGGCCTCTCATCTGTCTCCTCACCTGCTGTGCCCTGATTACCGGTTCGGGAGAACCAGTGGAGCTGATGATGATGTCCACTCGATTCAACTCCTGGGCCAGTTCTTCCAGAGGTATGGTGGTTCCCTTGAACCTCCTGGCCAGTGCCAGAGCTCGGTCCAAAGTACGGTTGGCCACGACAATCTCATCCACCCCCTGGCCTAGGAGATGCTCGGCAGCCAGTTCGGCCATCTCGCCCGCCCCCACCAGCATAGCCTTTTTACCCTCGAGATCACCCCCGAGGTCTTGGACTCAACCGCATCCCTGTAGGCCTCTTTGATCTGACCGAGTATCTGAGGCTCTCCCACCACCATTGAATCCAGGCTGCAGGTCACCCGAAAGAGGTGTTTTACCGCTTCGTGATCCAGGTGAATATAAAGATAGGGCTTCAGCGCACCTGCGGTCTTTCCGTAGATATCCGCCAAGTGGCGCACTACCTGACCCATACCTTGATCAAGCTCTGTGGTGGTGAAGAGGATTTCCATGCGGTTACAGGTGGAGACAAAAAACGCCTCCTTTACCTGCGGAAGTCTGCCGATCTGCTCCAGTGAGGCGGTACCGTCAACACAGAGGGAGGCGAATTTTTCCCGGATCTCGACCGGGGCAGTCCTGTGATTCAGTCCTATAAGAACAATACGTTCCATGTCTGCAAAACGTTCTTGGGTTTTACACCACAAAAGGCACAACGGAAATTTGAGATTTTAGATTTAAGATTGTAGATTTTGACAAGCAGGCACTGGGAGAATTCTCAATCTGTAAGCCGCAATCTGCAATCAACAATCGAAAATCGCCTCTCTTCGTGTTCTTCGTGGCCTTTGTGGTTTATTATGGCCTTTTGTCTAGATCATTGTATCGAGACACTATATCAATATGCATGCCAGAAGAATTCATAACCTAAATGATAAACAATATCAAGTGTTTTGGTAATATTAATGTGTTGAATTTCAGCGGCAATCTGGTGAAATGCCCAGGCCCACACGGTGATCTCACCGGGTACCCAAACAGAGAATCCGGCTGACGAGGACTTAGCAAGCTCAGAGAGGGTTTTAATGGTCTTTCCCTCATGCGGAGGTGGGTCGGATTTTAAGGTTTCTGGTGTCAGGTTTCAGGTGTCAGAAAAAAGAAAAATCAGGAGTAAAATCTGAAACCTGAACACTGAACACTGAAACCTTCTACTTCCCTTTCTATCTATATGGAAAATGAAGTCTTTGCATCTTGCGGACAACAGGATCATGAAAGAATTTGAATTTGAACAAGGCCTGGAAACCGTGGCAGTCCTTGCACACAATATCAGGCGAATTTGTTCTGAGAAAGCTGTTGGTCGCATTCCCTTCGAGATTTACCCCTTCACCTTTGGCAGGCTTTTTCGGGTCCCATTGGTGAGCATTGTGGCAGGATGGACAGGAGATATTCCCCGCAGTTACCGGAACACCCGATATTGGGTCAAAAAGGGGAAGAAAGTTTTCTGTGCTTTTACCCCTCCCGGAAAGATTAACAAGCTTTTCCTGGGGATGATCGGCGACTGCCGGAACCTTGTTCTTGGCAATACCGCTTGCTGAATGGCAGGAGTTACACATCCTCGCCATTATGTCTGTGCCCGGCCCCAAGTCCTGAGCCCACAGTCTTATCTTCTCTTTACTGTTGTGAACGAGGTGACACACCCCGCAGGTCCCAGACTGTGCCGGAGTTTCACCCGCAATGTTCTTGTGGCCAGGCGCGGTTATGCTCAGGTCGTGATCGGTCTTTTCAACTCTAGCCTTCTTTGGATGACAGTTTTCACAAAGAGTGGGTGAGGGTGAGTTTTCTAATCTGAGGAATCTGTTCTGTGAGTCCACCTCAGTGGTGAGATGGTCTCCCGGCGAAGCCCGCAGGAGATTCCATTGATGGGGATCGTGGCAAGTTTGACAGGTCAGCACTCCATCCTTAGAGGTTTTCCCCTCGCCGTTATAGAGAGGCAGGGTAGTGGTGAGTCCTTTTTCGGCAGGCGAAATATTGAGCGGATGGGAATAGCCTTTCACCACCTTTTTGCTGGCCAGCCCGCTTTCATTGTGGCAGGCGGTGCAAAACTCTTCTGCCCGGTTTCCCTTGGTTTTGCTCGAGTCTTCTCCTGTCCACAAGTAACCTTGCTCCGGACCATGCACCAGGTGGCAGTTGCCGCAGATCCCAGGTTCCGCGCCTCTGCTTTTCAGGATCTCTTGCTCTTGGGGAGTCAATGTACTCAGGTCATGTTTGGAGTCGACAATAGAAAATTTGCTGCTATGACATTGGCGGCAGAGCTCTGGTGACCGTTCTCTGAGAAGAGGGTTTAATTCCCCGCTCTCGCCCTCTTTTGCTCCTTGTCTCTTGGGGGAATTTGCCGGCACTCCATGAGGTTCGTGGCAGGTTAAGCAGGTTACTTTACCATTTTCATCTCGGACATTATATCTATTGAAAAGTGGCAGGGCCAATTTCCCCTTTTCCGCATCAACAGCGGTAACAAGAGGATTTTTCGCCTTCTGCTCAAAGGGACTCACATTCAATGGATGAGTATATCCTTGGGGCATAACTTTGTCGCCCACATTTCCTTGGCTGTGGCAACTCAGACAGAGCTGGCTGGTGAAATCTTCCTTGCCGCTAAGGCTTCTCGCCGGTTTATGGGGTAGATGGCATGGGGAACATATCCCTCCCTCTGCTGCTGTCTTTCCTTGCAGATTTTTCTCCCCCGGGGCGGAATGACTAAGATTATGCCTGGAATTTGCAAGATACCGTTTGTCCACATGACAGGTGAGGCATAAAGAGGATTTTTCATTCCCCATGACCAAGAGGAATTGTTCCTGCCTTTTGTTGTTGTGTACCTTGTGGCAGGTCAGGCAGATGATGGAACCCTGGTAACCGGTTTTCGCCCCCTGTTGCAAGAGCTCGGTGGGTATTTTCGCCTTTTGCGGGGGAACATTTATGACGTGCAGGGGCTTTCTCTCCCCTTGAGCTCCAAAAATATTTTTGTCCTCGTGGCAGTCGAGGCAGAGGGCAGAGTTACCAGTTCCATCGATCAAAAAGCTCTCGTATGGTGACCCGTGGGCTAAATGGCAGGTCTGGCAGATTATCTGGTTCTTTTTCCCACCTCCTAGAGCACCCAGGGAAACCAGCTTTTCCGGGACCCTCCGCTCCATGTTGCCAGCCGGGTGATTGCCTGCCGCCATTCCACCATCTGCGGCCGGGTGACACATGCGGCACATGGCAGAATCTTTGTTGGAGGTTCTCATAAAAATCGTTTCTCCGCTGCCAGGTCTACCTTGCACTCCGTGAGCGGTATGACAGGTAGAACATTGCATTCTGCCCTTTTCATCCAGGGGAAAAATCTCCGGGATCTTCATCTGGCGGGGAGGCTCTTTATTAATCATGTGCCCCAACCCATCGCCCAGCTTTGCCCTGGAATCCCTGATACTACCGTCGTGGCAGGAGAAACACATGTCGGGTGTGGCCACCACTTTTTCCGATTGATATTCCACCAGATCTGTACCCCTCCCCTCAACAAAGAAGGTTTCTACCCAGCGGTAGTGACATATGGCGCATGCCTTGGCTGAATTGGGGTTAACCTGGTCCTGGCCTAATGCCTGAGTGCTGAAAGCCAGGGAGAAGAGGAAGATAAGGAAGATATGTATGTATATTGTTTTATTCATTGTCTCCAAATCCCCCCAAAGAGGCTGTCCGCCAACGTCATTCTGAACCGCTAGCCGAAGAATCTCGAAACCGTAGATTCCTGAATCCATGAGATTCTTCGCGGAGTTTACCCTGAGCGCCTCGACCTGAGCTCGTCGACAGGTCCTGCCGAAGGGCTCAGAATGACAATCTCGGGCATTAAAGGGGTTGTCGGACAGCCTCCAAAGGGGGACTTACACAACAAGACTAAATGCCCGGTTAAGATTCACTCAGTAACACCGTCCAAGAAAAATACGCTCACCTTGTTTGCCAGGGTTTCAACAACGTAAAGCCTGTTTTCCTGGTCTATGAACAGTCCCATAGGTGTCCTGAATTTCTTGACCCTACCAGTAGCCGGATCGCCCAGGGCAGCGTAAAACTCTCCGGTCGCTTCAAAGACCTGGATCACTCCCATATAGCTGTCACTAACATAAACCCGGTTGTTTTTATCAATGGCCACCCCTTTGGGCCGGAAAAACTCTCCTCACCATGAGTGCCGTAAGTCCCTATCAGTTTAAGCTCGGAAAGGTCGTAGGCCAACACGCGGTGGTTGTCGTTGTCAACGATGTAACATTTATTGTTTAGATCATCGACTGCAACATCGGTGGGATCGGCGGGGTGGTTTTTGTAAGCAGGGATTTTTATCTCTGATATAAAACCACCCTTGGCGTCGAGGATCTGTACTCTTTGATTTCCAGAGTCTGCTATATAGAGTCGGCCTTCATCGTCTATGTCGATTCCCAGTGGCGATCTGAATTCGCTTCTGCCCGAGCCTTCCTTGCCAAAGGAAAACAAGGATTTGCCCCTGCTATCAAAAACTTTTATCTTATTATTCACCCCGTCGAGAACGTATATAAGTCCGTTCTTGGAAACCGACACGTCACTTGGCTTGTTGAACTCTCCCCTTAATTCAAAAAGCGGCTTTACCTTTATAAGTCTTATGGCAAATGCGGGAGCAGCAAGGAAAGTTAACAAAACACCTGAGACGAGAAGAAAGGCAAAGAGATAGGTAGTGGTGAATAGCCTTAATTTAATTATGGCAGGCTTCTTACCGGAACGACATACATTTTCCACAATCATAAGGCTAGTTCTATAATTAGTGTCTATCCGGAAACCATGTTTCTGGATGTCATTCTGAGGAGTCCCGCCATTGGCGGGACGACGAAGAATCTCATAGTTATTGTGGCCGCAGAGATTCTTCGCTCCGCTCAGAATGGCATTGGAGAGTTTCCGGATGGACACTAATTAACCAAGTAATCAGGCTAGTCGAATAGTTTCGGAAAGTAGAAGACTTTATATTTTGTCACTAGTCCTTTGATATTAATATAAATGAGATGTTGAGTCTTTTTCTCGCCGAATCCAAGCTTCTTAA
>JARRNM010000134.1:0-5799 GCA_037384945.1 Deltaproteobacteria bacterium | reverse complement strand
AACTCCCTGGCAGCCTCGGCATCTTCCACATGAATCAGAGACTTCTTTTCGCCTCCATCTATTGAAAAAACCGCAATCCTGGAAATGAAGTGTTCGTCTGCCTTGTGGGCCTTGTTGGTGCGAGGGTTAAAGTAGCTTCCGAAAGGCTCGCCGCTAAAATCGGCGTTTTCACTATTTCTCCAGTCATAGACGAGATGATTGTTTTTGCTTCTCTTTATATGACAGACTTCACAGAACATAAACCCCGTGTGCATGTTTAGAAAGGCTCTTACCAGTTGATTTTCACTGTGCGGATAGATGGGGTGGCAGGTTCTACAGGAGGATTCATCCTTCAAACTGACGAGGTAGGATTGTTCTTTGTTGTGTATGGTCTTTAGAGGATAACTGCGGATCTTGGCGGCATCGTCCTGATGACATTTGCTGGTGCAGTCAGTAGCTGTTTCCCCAGTGTGGGGAACCTTCGAGATGACAGTATGGCACTGTCGGCAACGAAGTTTGCCATGGGGGGAGGTGAAATACCTTTTTTCGTCAATGTGAAGGACCTTAATTCCATCACCTTTTTCCAGCCTTACCAGTCCCGGGTACTGATGGCAGGTAAGACAGCCGTCCTCATCCAAGCCAAAACACTCACTCGTCCCGAGATAAAGGAGACAAACTACAACACCCAGCGAAATCGAAATGATTTGCCTTAACATTTGGCCGACAAATTATTTGTGGTTGATAAAATACAGCAGTATATATAACACAAATCCTCTGGCCTGGACAAATATACATAGCCAGGATGTTTCATGAATCGCTTACTGCGACCACGGATATGGCCGTCCTTCCGTGTGTCCTCGGGTGTCGGCCCCTGCGACGTACCATTCAGGTATGCCTCGAAGCCAACACCCTGCGGTTTCCCGGTGGCACGCCCATCTTCGTGGTCTCGTCACAGCGATTCATGAAACATCCTGGCTAGGGCATGGTTTTTTCGCCGCCGAAATCAATTTGGGTAGGAATGTAGAACTTCTTGTATTTTTCTATCATGCCGACGATCTCTGTAGAATTGAGATGAGCAATCCTCGCTTGGGTAAATCCAAGATCTTTGAAATCAAGATAGCCGTTTTTCTTGTGGCAATCGGAGCAAAACACCGGTTTGGTTGATATGTGTTCATGCAGCTTTGCTTTTGCCTGAGCGATCTGATCGGGTGAGTACTTATCCTTATAGGCCAGAAACTGTTTCGCCGCCCTTTCGCTCACCGGTCTGAAGATTCTTGTCCTGGCTCCTTTGGTAATTTGAATGGGAAATATCTTCGCCGGGTACTTACCGTATTCTCCTCGTGCTTGCTTGGATATCGCCCCGGTTTCTCGATCAACCCAGGCGAAGTAAATTAAGTGCTCTTCGGCTTCCTTGCGGGCGTGGCATACGGAACAGGCTATAAATCCTCCATGGAAATTAAGAATAGACCTGACTTTTTCTGACTTGCTGTGCGGGTAGGTCCCATGGCAGGTCAGACAAACCGGCGCCATGGGGTCCTGACGGGTAACCCACTGATCAACCAGGTGAAAGTGCTCCCGGGGCACGGTATCTTTATGCAGGAAGATTTTTTTGAAAATGTGATCCTCACCAATAAGTATGGTTGACTCCTCGCCCGGCTTAGCCTCCACCTGAGGTATCTCCGGTTGGAAATAGACCACCTTGACCAGCCAAGCGCCGAACAATAGAAATGGTAATATGTAGACGAACTTCAATAGGAAAATGGGAAACCTTTTAATGAGCCGTATAATCTTGCTAAATGTACCCATGGTCGCTCGAACCTCTCCCTCTTTGTTCAACTTAACTCCCTCGGATCTCAGGCACTGAGAGATGCATCTCCCTCCTCGTGCTCCGGTACCAGGTAAACTTTCCGAAGTTCAGGGTCCTCCATGATCTTTTTGTAATGCAAGGGAAACTCTTTCCGCATCTCTTCTTCTTCTATGACACCGGTAAGCCACAGGTTATCGATGGGAAATTTGCGCGGCCTGAGATGAACCTCGTACAGGTGCCACACCATGATTGCCAGGCAGGCCAGGACTGCTTCCATGCCATGGACAATGGTGGCAAGGTCCAGAAAAAACTTGGGCCACAGCTCCTCGCTCCAAAGAAGCAGACCTGTGACTGACATCAGCGTAGCACCGGCAATCAATGCACCATACTCCAGTTTCTGCTTATAGTAGAATCTGTCATAGTCTGGATGTTTGTCTTTAATTCCCAGGTAATAGAGCATGGTGCCAAGCATGTCGGTCAAATCCTTGAAACGGGGTAACATATCCATGAGCCATCGCCGTCCCGCTGGCCTGAACAGAAGGTAGAAGACATGATATAAGCTGACCAGAATCAAAGTTACACCGGCAATGCGATGCAATATCCCCCGGTAAAAAAAGACTGTGTCCTTGGCACTACCGAACTTCTGAATTACATCTTCAGGAAGCTTTAACATAAATCCAGTTATGGCCAAGACAATAAAACAGATGAGAAAGATCATGTGTTGAGTTCTCTCATTGAAATTCAGCCGTACGAAGTATCTATTGCCATCAGACTTTGCATCAACTTTGCTTCCAGAAAACCATCTTTTCTTTATCATTGCCAAATCCTTACAATTCTTGGTCAGAACGAGATTTTAGCTCTCTTCTGCTCGCCATATAGTCGAGTCCTTGATGTATGAGCATAGAACCAATAACGAAAGCTATTAATATTTTGTAGAAAAGTTTGACCAGCTTCAGGACTCTGTAATGAAACAATTCTTTTTTCGACAGATCTTTTTCAGCCCGTTCTACAACCAGGGAAATACTTTGATCTTCCACTAAATTTGCCTGGTTCTGGCTAGCCATAATCTGCGCTTTCATCCCATAGGCATGCACCCTGCCTTCGGCAAACTGAGCTGTGGCTCCGGGATGGCAAGATTGCACGCCCCCTTGGTTGCTACAGCATGCACCCTGCCGGTGGCAAACTGAGGTGTGGCTCCAGGATGGCAAGATTGCACCCCCCCTTGGTTGCTACAAGTTTTTACTCTGTTTTCTATATTGATCGACGACATACGGTCGGTCCTCGGCCGTATGTCGTGTGCCGAATATCCTACGGGGACATGACAGCTGATACAGTCAGGAGCATTTTTCACTCCATACTGTACCTGGATCCAGTGAAAGGTGTCTTTGTAGGTCCCGATGCTCTCGAGACCGTGGCGTGCCATTTTTTCCTGGTCTTCGTGGCAGCTGGTGCACAGGGCTACTATTTCTTCCTGACTTCTTCTCTTCCTCATGCGGTGGGTGAAATGGGAATAGAATCTTTCGGCCCAGTGGGATGACGTATGGCACCCCATGCACCTCGCCAGCGTCTCATTGATCAAAGCCTGGCTTTGACCCCAGACCCCAGTTGGAGCACGATACATAGGGTTGTCGTGACAGTATTTGCAGGTCGGCAAATCCTCGGGGTGACGCTTTGGCTTGCCAGCTGTCCCCACCCCATGAACGCTGGCCCGAAACTTCTCAACCATATTTAAGTGGGAAAATTCTTTGCCGGTAGATGGCTCTTTGATATGGCAGCTGGAGGAACAATCAACCTTTTTTACATTGGTGTGGGGAATCTCATCCACCCCGGAATGGCAGTTTTTACATCTCAGTTTTCCATGGACCGATGAGGCAAAAAGCTTTTCGTTCACATAATAAATCCTCTTGTTACCACTTTTGTCATAACGACCCATGTTAGGGTACCGATGACAGAATAAGCAATTCTCAGTGTCGGTGACCACATCCGTTTGTGCAGATGCAATGGTCACTGGCAAAATTACAAAAAACGCTGCAACGACTAGAGATTTAATCGCTAAAAGTCCGTGGAATCGCACTTAGACTCTCCCATTTCCCTGTTAGGTTGAGGTTAACATCTATGGTTGGGTGAGCTCCTATAGTACCGAATGATTCGGTAGCAACACTCCCAAACATCTAAGGGGACCCCTCTCCAAGAATGCCGGGTACGAACGGGACATAGCGAGGGTTCAGCTGAAAAGAGAGTGAGGTATTAGGGCTTTATCAATATGCATGCCATAACAATTACTGACTGGATAAATATTTAAAAACAGCATGTTAGCGATCTATAGGGACGCACAGAAATGATGGCAATTGGTGAAATGGCCAAGTTCAATCGGTGATTTCACCGACCGCTAGATTATAACTGTCCGGGGTGAGATAAACTAGCCTCTCTTTACATTTTTTTCTTCTGTACTTAGTTTAAGGGTTTAAGGTCAGTCGATAATGACAGACCTTCCCATTTTAAAAAATTAATCAAACTGGCTGCTGATTACCGGAGGCTGACAGCTCCATCTGGGAATCTCGGATTTCCGGAGGGACCTAAGAAGAGGAGAGAAAAGATGGTTACGAGAAAACTTCCTTTTTTGCTGGTACCTATATTTCTTGCTTTGCTAACGGCTTGCGCCACCACCCAGCCCAAAATCCCAGTCGATGAGTTCTCGGTTAAACCGGGAACTTCTGTGGCCTTAAAAGGGAAGACCTTTAAGCTGGTCGGAAAGCCCATATCCGTAGGCGAGACAATACCTTCGGTGGAACTGAGAGACGCCGACACCATGGCAGAGGTTGATCTCTCCACCATGAGAGGTTCGGTCCTCTTCCTGAGCATCGTGCCTTCTTTGGATACCGCGGTTTGTGAAGCTCAGACCCACCTCCTGGGTGAGGAGGGGGACAAGCTCTCACCGGAGATTAAACGAATCACCATTAGCCGCGACACGCCTTTCGCTCAGAAACGCTTCGCTAAAGAGGCCAAACTTACAGACCTGCAATATCTGTCTGATTATGCTGACGCTTCATTCGGCCGATCCACCGGTCTTTTAATTGATAATCTCATGCTCTTGGCGAGATCAGTAATCCTGGTGGACAGAGAAGGTAAGGTGCGCTACATTCAGGTAGTCCCAGAGATCACCCATCTTCCAGACATGGAAAGAGCCTTCCAGAAGGCTGAAGAATTGCAGGGCGGGCTATAAGTCAGAAGAATTCCTTTCCTGTGTTCTCTGACAAGTTACGTTTTTGCAAGAGTGCTCAGAACGCTCGATTACAAATATGGGCACATAGATTGATTGGCCGACGGAGAAAAAAGCGGTGGGCTACCAGAATCTTACTCAGTGCCTGGCAGACCTGGAGTCTCGCGGAGAGCTGGTACGCATTCCCCAAGTGGTTGACCCCGACCTGGAGATCGCCGCTATACAGCGTCGTGTTTTCCAGGTACAGGGACCTGCCCTGCTCTTCACCAGGGTTAAAGGCTGCGCTTTCCCCATGGCTGGGAATATCTTCGGCACTCTTAACCGGGCGCGGTTTATCTTCCGAGACACCCTCAAGGCCTTAGAGAGACTGATAGAACTGAAGGTGGCCCCGGTGGAATTGCTCAGGAGACCCTGGAAATTCACCTCCTTGCCCAAGGCCCTAAGAAACCTTATCCCCAAAAAGGTGGCAACTGGGCCGGTATTGGCCAAAGAGACTAATATTCTCAGCCTGCCCCAGCTCAGATCCTGGCCGAAGGACGGGGGTGGTTACATTACCCTGCCCCAGGTATACACCGAAAGCATCGACAAGCCAGGATTTGCTCACTCCAATCTGGGCATGTACAGGGTGCAACTTTCCGGAGGGAGGTATAGGGTCAATGAGGAGGTGGGGCTGCACTACCAGATCCATCGTGGTATCGGCTACCATCATGCTCAGGCGATCTCCGCTCAAGTCCCCCTCAGGGTCAATGTCTTCGTGGGGGGACCTCCGGCAATGACCATTGCCGCAATAATG
>JARRNM010000133.1:21565-22444 GCA_037384945.1 Deltaproteobacteria bacterium | reverse complement strand
GTAGGGAACAACCGTGCGCAAATCCAGAGCTAATCCTAAAGGTAGCTTCTCCATTATAAATTAAACCTCTCTATATTCTGGTTGGCAATTTCTTGAATCTCGGCCACTTCCTCGCTAGGAACACCTCTTTTGAAAAGGTGCTTGAACCTACCTTGCACTTTCAGATATTCCTCCACTGGTACCTTCACCGGGATTTTCCTAACATTGGTAATCTTGCCGTTTACGATTTCGTATACGGGGAACAGGCCGGTATCTTTCGCTAGCCGGCAAACCTGAACGGTGAGTTCCCCATGATGTCCCCAACCCAGAGGACAGGGAGCGAGAACATGGATGTATTTGGGTCCTTCAATGCTAAGGGCTTTCTTGATCTTTTGCTGTAGATCCCTGAAATCATCCACTGTGGCCGTGGCCACATAGGGAATGCCGTGGTCCGCCGCAATCATCGGCATGTTTTTCTTGCGGGTCCTGTTTCCCATCGGCGTTGTGGTGGTCCGAGCACCATAGGGCGTAAAGCTGGAGCGCTGCACCCCGGTATTCATGTAGGCCTCATTGTCGTAGCAGACGTAGAGCACATTGTGGCCCCGTTCGAACATGCCGCTGATGCACTGAAAACCTATGTCCGCGGTACTGCCGTCTCCTCCCTGGGCGATGATGTTGACCGGCCCCTTTCCCAGTGCCTTGTAGGCAGCCTCAACCCCGGAGGCCACCGCCGCCGCATTTTCAAAGAGGCTGTGCAAAAAGGGAATGCGCCAGGAAGGATCGGGATAGGGTGAACTAAACACTTCCAGGCAACCGGTGGCCACGCAGGCAATAGTATTTTCACCTGCAGCGTCGGCTACCAGTCTTGCAGCGAGTGCCTGGCCGCAGCCCCCACAGGCC
>JARRNM010000133.1:0-21548 GCA_037384945.1 Deltaproteobacteria bacterium | reverse complement strand
TCAACGCCTTCTAAGTATCTGGATTTTTCCATCTTTACATATCTCTTTCTGCTATGAGTTCTTTCTTCAAGCCCAAAAACTCGAATTCCGCCGGCTCTTTTTCTACCTTTTCCACCATGTAGCGCAGGTCGTCAATAGAGATGTTTCGGCCTCCCAAACCGGCAACGAAACTGCTAATGTTGCGATCCTTTTTCTCCGCCCGTGGAAAAGACCAACGAACATCGCTGGCCAGGATACCGCCTCTTCCCAACGAAATACACTTCTCCAGCACCACGATGTTCGTCTTGTCTTTGAGGGCGCGGTGGACCTCCTTGCGGGGAAAAGGTCGATAGGAACATATCTGCAGAAGCCCCACCTTTTTTCCTTCCTCTGCCAGCCGGTCAATGAGTTCTTTGATGGTTCCAACCACAGAGCCCATGGAAACGATGGCCACATCCGCCTCTTCCAGTTTGTAGGCCTTGATGAACCCGCCACTATCTCTGCCGAACACCTTGGCAAACTCAGCACTGACCTCTTTTATCGTCTCCTCAGATTTCTCCAGAGCCCGGTGCAAAATGTAGCGCGTCTCCAGGTAGAACCTGGGGTCGGCAAAAAGACCGATACCTCTCGGCCACCTGGGATCTACAATATGTCTCGGCTTAAAGGCAGGTAAGAAGTCATCCACCTCTTTTTGTTCGGGAACGTCCACCGGCTCGAAAGCATGGGTGAGAATAAAACCGTCCATGCACACCATAACCGGCAAAAAGGTCTGCTCGGCAATTTTGAAGGCCTGGATGTGCAGATCAGCCGCCTCCTGGTTGTCCTCAGCATGAAGTTGTATCCAACCCGCATCCCTGACCGCCATGGAATCCTGTTGATCATTCCAGATGCTCAGCGGCGCAGATATGGCCCGGTTGGCGCAGGTCAAAACAATAGGCAAACGCATCCCGGCAATGCAGTAGATTACCTCACTCATGAGTAACAAGCCCTGAGATGTGGTGGCAGTGTAGGCCCGTGCCCCGGCGGCGCTGGCTCCCAATACAACCGACGCAGCGGAAAACTCGCTTTCCACATTGACGAACTCCGCTTGCAATGACCCCTCACCCACTAGGTCCGCCAGCCCCTCTACAATGTGAGTTTGCGGGGTGATGGGATAGGCAGAAATAACATTTGGCCGGCAGTGGGCCACCACCTGGGCAACAGCATAAGATCCTTCGATCTGCTTAAGCATTTTTCTTCTTCTCCATTATTTCAACTGCCCTTTCCAGGGCAGCTACGTTATTCTCACCAACCCTGCCGGGAAACTTCTCCATAATTGCTTCCTGGACCGCACCTATACTCACCAACCCGGTGAGCGAACAAAACGCCCCTATCATGATCGCATTGGGTATGGGCCTGCCGATGATCTCGAGGGCAATTTCAGTGGCAGGAATGGTTTCCACTGTCGCGGTCGTTTTGATGTTCAAGTCCTCAGGGTTTTCATCAGAGTTGACCAGGATCAAACCGTCGGGCTTTATCCCATCCAAAACAGGCACGGCGCCGATCAAAAAGGAGTCCTGCACGATGAGGTAATCTGGGGTTCGCACCTCCTCCCGGGTGCGAATCTTCTTGTCGTCGATCCTGACAAAAGCCTGGACCGGTGCGCCAATGCGCTCCGCCCCGAAAGAAGGAAACGCCTGGGCAAACTTGCCGTCCTTGAAAGCTGCTATGGAGAGCAGCTCGGCGGCTGCCACATTACCCTGACCGCCCCTGCCATGAATCCTGATCTCAATCATCCCTTTTACCCTCTTCTAAGATACTATATTAACTGATTAATTTGCTTAAGTATTGACTCTGGTAGAATAATGAGACACCTATAAAGTTCCAGATTTCACAAGGGTTTAAGTATAACTGGAAACTTTTTTTGTTTCAAGATTAAACCTCTCTTATCTTGTCTTTCAAACCAGCCTTCTGAAGAAGGCAATAGTAGTGCTTAGGCTGGCATAAAAATACCCTTTCAAATTAGCGACAGCCTTTCATCATAGATAAATTCACGAGTATGTCGAGCAACTCTCTTCGGGTCGATCTTGAGCCTGGCTACGCCGGTTTCAATGCCAGCCTGGGCCACTGCTTCGGCCACCGCAGGTGGGACCCGGAAGTCCAAGGCCCCCGGCAGGATGTAACTGGCACTCAATTCATCTCCGGTTAAGTCTGCGATGGCCTTGGCAGCAGCGATATTCATAGCATCATTGATACCTCGCGCTCGAATGTCCAAAGCGCCACGGAAGATTCCCGGAAATGCCAGACAGTTGTTCACCTGATTGGGGAAATCTGATCTCCCCGTGGCCACTATTGCCGCTCCCGCTTTTTTGGCCTCTTTGGGATCAATCTCAGGCACAGGGTTGGCAAGAGCGAAAATAATCGGATCTGGGGCCATGGATTTTACCATTTTGTCACTGAGCACCTTTGGCCCGGAAAGTCCAATGAAGACTTGAGCGCCTTTTAATACCTGAGCCAGACTTCCTTTTCTCTTTTCAGGGTTGGTAATGGCCGTTATTTCTTTCTTGATGAGATTCATCCCCTTTGAACGTCCTTTATATATGGCTCCTTTGGTGTCGCAGATAATAATGTGCCTGGCACCGGCCTGGATGAGGAGTTTAGCTGTAGCTATTGCAGCGGCCCCGGCGCCATTGAATATAATTTTGGCATCTTTTAACTGACGACCAACAATTTTTAGTGCATTGATGAGAGCCCCCAAAACCACCACAGCAGTGCCATGCTGATCGTCATGAAAGACCGGTATGTCTAAAATTTCCTTCAGTCTTTGTTCTATTTCAAAACAGCGGGGCGAAGAGATGTCTTCCAGATTAATCCCACCGAAAGCAGGAGAAATACACTCAACCGCTCGAACAACAAAGTCCACATCTTGAGTGCTGATACAGATGGGGAAGGCTTCAACCCCTCCGAAGGTCTTGAACAGAACTGCCTTACCTTCCATTACCGGTAGCGCTGCTCGGGGTCCGATATTTCCTAACCCCAATACGGCGCTTCCATCAGAGACTATGGCAACAAGGTTATTCTTGCAGACATAGTCATAGGCGGCCATGGGGTCCTTAAGAATCTCTTGACATACTTGGGCCACCGCTTCCGCAGAGTAGAGCCGTCGGTAAATTTCCTCATCTTTAATGGGGACTTTGGTATAAACTTGGACACATCCCTGATAGCGACAATGAAGTTCCAGGGCTTCCTCCTCGATGCTGAGTTTGCCATAATCCTGGCCATCAGACGGAAGCCAGGCAAGTTCTCCCTCGTAAATGTAACTTTCGGTACGCTCTTTTATTGTCTCGGGAGATATCTCTTCTGAAGTCAACCGCGCCATCCCGGTTTCTTGGGCAGCCTTAGCAACCGCCTTGGCAATCACTGGAGATATTCTCCAGTCCATCTGCCGCGGAATAATATTGTGGGGTGACAGATCTTTCTCGGAAATCATGGCCGCCAGATCCCGGGCCATTTCCAGATACATTGCCCGGTTTACTCGTCGGGCCCTGACATCCAGTAATCCCCTGAAAAATCCGGGTGTTACCAAAGATGAGCGTATCTGGTTTTGGCTCTCCGCCTGAGCAGTAGCTACCACCTTTGCTCCCCCAGCTTTTGCTTCCGCCTCGCTGATTTCCGGCTCTGGAATGGCCAGAGCGAAAACGATGGGATCTTTGGCCATACTCGCAACCATTTCACCATTGACCAGCCCCTTTGATGAAAGGCCGATGAAAACATCTGCCCCTCTTAGAACATCGGCCAGACTCCCTTTAACGTCCTGAAGTTCAACCAACCGCGCAATTTCCGACTTTGCCCAGTTCATGCCTTCCATGCGGTACACATGGATGGCACCGTGCCGGTCACAAACAATGATATTCTTGCCGCCCGCAACCAGCAGTCCTTTGGCCACGCCAATGCCGGCTGCACCCGCGCCATTTATCACGATCCGCACATCGGTCAAGTTTTTCCCAACCACCTTGAGGGCGTTAGTAAGGGCGGCCAGAATTATAATGGCAGCTCCATGCTGTTCATGGTGAACAATCGGCAGCTTTATGGCTCTTCTCAGTCTGTTTACAATGTGAAAGCATTTGGGCGCGGCAATGCTTTCCAGACAAAATCCGCCAAAAGTAGGCGCCAAAATGCGAACAATTTCGGTAATCTCATCGGCGTCTTGCGTCTTCAATGCTATGGGGACGGCATCAACGTTGGCGAAGGTCTTGTAGACAACCGACTTCGCCTCCAGCTTGGGCAGTACTGCTAAGGCCCCGATATTGCCGAGTCCATAAACCCGACTGCCATCTGAGATGATGGCAATGGAATTTCCCCGGCAGGTTAGGTCAAAAGACTGGAGAGGATTCTTTTCGATTTCCCTGCAAGGAGCGCCCACTCCCGGAGTATAGATGCGGCTCAAAACTGACATGTCTTTTATGGGCATTTTGCTCTTGACGCCCACAAGGCCTCGATAACGACGGCGATATGATAAGGCCGGTGATTCTCTACTCATTTTTTCAAAACCTCGCAATTACCTGGTAGACCCTGAGAAACCGCCCATGGAACTACCTCCCGACTTTCAGGCCACCCATCACTGTTTCCACCAAGCAGTCCAGCGGTTGCTCACCCTTCCATGGCCGTGCGCCAGGTTGAAATGGCCGAGTTGCCTCCTAATCGTCTCCTTCAGGCAGCCGGACCACCAGAACAGGCTTTTTGCACCATCGCACAACCCGCCTCGCGGTGCTGCCCATCACAGCCTCCGCCATGACCCCGTGACCATGCGTGCCCATGACAACCAGGTCGAAGTCTCCCTCTTCGGCCTGCTGCAGGATTTCTTCCACCGGGATGCCCACCTTCACACGAATATCGTCAACGGTGAAGGGATGGGAAGCGAGTTCACCTCTCATATCTTCATGAAACTTGTCGAGTCGGGTCTGGACCTTCTTGAGAACCTCCTCCAAATTCCTCTTTTTCATCTCTTCCCACTGATCGCCAATGAGATAGACGGCCATGTGGGAAGATATACTCTGAGATAAATCTTCAAGTACATGGAGGATGGTAATCCCTGCCCCATACTGATGGGCGACACTCACCGCATAGGTAAAAGCGTGGCGAGCGTTAGCGGAGAGGTAAGTGGCATAAAGTATTTTTTTGATATCTGGAATCATCAACGCACCCATTCCTTCTTCCTCCTTTTCATTTAAAATGTAATTTTTTGCAAAAGTTCATGACACCATAGACGAAAGGAGAAAAAATGGGGGTGCTGGCGCTATTCTCGCACCCCCCATTTCTGTATCCAAAGTCCCTGCCCTCAGATCAGAAGAGAAGCCCATAGATAAGCTTGGGGAACCACAGAGAGATAATGGGAACATAGGTGATAATAACCAGGCCAATCAGCATAATGATCATAAAGGGGGCAGCTCCTCTGAAGACATCCATAAGAGACATGCCGGAGATGCCGCTGGCCACGAAAAGGTTGAGCCCCACGGGTGGGGTGATCATGCCAATCTCCATGTTCACCGTCATGACGATGCCGAAATGGATGGGATCGATGCCCAGCTTCTTGACGATGGGAAGGAACAGCGGTGCCAGGATCAAAATGGCCGAGCTCGGCTCCATGAAGTCTCCTACAAAGTAGAGAAGGATATTGACAAAAAGCAGGAATAGCCAGGGACTCACAGCGTGTTCGATAATGAACTGGGCGATGGCTGCCGGGATCCCTTCGGTGGTGAGGATGAAGGCGAAAAGCATGGCCGTGGTAATGATAAACAGGACCATGGCCATGGTTACAGCGGAACGGACAAATACTTTGGGAATGTCACGGAAGCTGAGGTCCCGGTAAACGAAAACCCCAACAAGCAGTGCGTACACCACGGCCACTGCCGCAGCTTCGGTGGGGGTGAAAATCCCGCCGTAGATCCCGCCAAGAACCAGGACAGGCATAAAAATTCCGGGCAAGGCTACCCACAAGAGGCGCCACCGCTCCGACCAAGAGACCTTCTCTCCCCCCTTGAACCCCTTTACCCTGGCGACAACAATCGCGGTGATAATAAAAAACAGACCCATGAGGATTCCGGGTCCCACCCCGGCCATGAACAGCTTGCCCACCGACTCCTCTGTGGCCACACCGTAAACAATCATGGGAATACTGGGGGGGATGAGGATACCCAGAGAACCGGCCGAGCCCAGGAGCCCCACACTATACTTTTCGCCGTAGCCCGAAGCGATCATGGCGGGGATCATGATGGAGCCGATGGCCACCACCGTGGAGGGGCTGGAGCCGGAAATCGCCGCAAAGAACATGCAGGCAAGAATGGAGGCCACAGCCAGCCCCCCACTATAATGCCCCACAAAGGCATTGCACACGTCTATGAGCCGTTTGGACACACCTCCCGTGGCCATGACATTGCTGGCCAGCACAAAAAACGGGATGGCCATGAGGGGAAAATGATCCAGGCCATTATATAGCTTCTGGGCTACGGCCATCAGAGGAAGGCTTTCGTGGTACCAGAAGGTGGCGATCACGGAGAGACCCAGGCAAACGGCCAGGGGTGTCCCCATGAGCAGAAATAAGAAAAACAGGGCAAAAAGAGTAACACCTATACTCTCCATTGGTTTCTCCTTCGAGGCCCAGTTACTGGGGCAAAGCCGCTACCGGCGCTTTTGTCAGTGCTTTTTATCCATATGGACTAGCTTCGCCCTATCCTCCTCGGACAGCTCATGCATCTTGTCAATCTCAATAGTCTTTCCCTGAAGCACGTAAACCAGCTGCTCGATGAAGCGCAGGCTGAGTAAAACCCCGCCAACCGGCACGGCCAGGTAACCTATCTCCATGGGTATACGCAAATCTCGGGACAGGAGTTTGCTCCTGCTGATGAAATGTGCAAATTCGAACCCTTTTACAGCCACAACTACGGCGAAAAGGATAGAGAGGAGAATGGAGAGAATGAGGATGACTTTCTGGACCTTGGGGTGGAACTTCTTGACCAAGACGTCCACCCCGATGTGGATGTTCTCCCGAACCCCCAGACTGGCGCCAATAAAGGTGCACCAGATAAGGGCCATGATGGTGACCTCGTAGGACCCGCCCCAGCCGGTGCCGAACACATACCTGAGGACCACCTCCTGGAAGGTCAAGTAAGAGGCCAGAGCCAGCAAAATGATGACCAGAACCTCTTCGGTTTTGTTCCAGACCTTGAGAATTCCTTGCAGCATGATTTTCCCCTCTGCCCCGGGAGGTAAGCTCTCCCGGGGCTTCAAGCTTGGTTTGCTATTGCATCTTATAAATCTCGTCGATCCATGTCACCGGGATAAACTGGGGAAACATCTTGTGCACCGGCTCCATGGCTTTCTGCATCACCGCCTTTTCCTGGGGAGTAAGCTCATGGATCTGAAGCCTACCGGTCTTTTGGGCATACTCCTTTATCTTGGCCAGATCAGCGTCGTTCATCTCCTTTGCCTTCAAGCGCTCCTCACGGGTTACCTCCGCCATGATCCTCTCCAGGGTAGCGCGCACATCGGCAGGAAGCTTGTTCCAGAAGCTCTCCGAGGTGATCACCACGTAACCGAGGTAACCGTGGTTGGAGATGGTGTAATAATTCTGGACCTCATGAAGCTTCTTGGAATAGATGTTGGAGGGAGTATTCTCCTGGCCGTCCACCACCCCCTGCTCGAGGGCGTTGTACACCTCGCCAAAGGGAAGCTTCAGCCCCACGGCATCGACCTCGTGCATCTGGGCTTCCAGGATGTCGGAGCTCATGATCCGGAACTTGACCCCCTTGAAATCCTCTGGCTTGATCAAGGGATGCTTATTATCGGTAAAGTCTTTGAAACCGTTGTCCCAGACGGCCAGGGCCTTGAGCCCCCGCTTGCTGAAATTCGCCATGATCTCTTTGCCGATGGGCCCGTCGATTGTCTTGTGAGTGGCATCGGTGCTGGCGAACAGGAAGGGTTCATCAAAGAGCTGAAGCTGGGGGACAGAGCCGACAAACTTGGCGGTGGAAGGAGCGGCCATCTCGATAAAACCCGCGGAAAGGGCCTCGATGGCCTGGTTGTCGTCGTAAAGCTGCGAATTGGGAAATACCTGTACCTTCACCTTGCCCTTGAGCTCCTTGTTGGCCCGGGCGGCAAACTCCTTGGCCGCCCACCCCTTGGGGGTGTTGGATCTCCTTCTTACCTTTTGTATTGGGGATATATTGGATCCTTGTTCTTGGGCCATCTCACCGCCTTTCACACGGTGCTGCCCGCACGTTTTTCTGCAGAGCTGAAGCTACCTGCTGGGTGGAACGAATTTGGCTGCGGCAAATTCAGGCGGCCAGATGGTCTGAAACTCGCCGTCTATGATCTGCAGCACCAGGGTGCGGATAGTGTTCTGCCTCTCGAAACCTTCATACGAGTAAAACTTGACCGGACCAAAGGGGGTCATCATGTCCGTGTTTTCCAATGCCGTCCGTATGTCTTCGGGGCGAAGGGATTCAGCCCTTCTCAAAGCATCCGCTGCCACCAGGACTGCTGAATAGGCCTCGGCGCCATGATAGTCAGGCTGCGAAGCATACAGCTTGACGTACCGGTCGAAATATTCCCTTGCACCGGGATATAAGGCCCGCTCGGACCATAAAGTTGCGGTCACCAGATTGTTGGCGTCATCCCCGGCCCTCTTGATGAATTCTTCCTGGGTAAAACCTCCGGCGGCTCCGCAAAGCAATGATTTCAGTTTGGATTTTCGGATCTCCTTGACCAAGGTAACACCATCTTTGAGATAAGAAACCATAAAGATCACATCGGGGGGCTCTTCGCTAAGTTGGGAAAGCATGGGTTGGAAGTGAGCTGCGTCCGCCCCATACCACTTGTCATAGTCAAACATGCCGCGCAACTCAACGGAGTTATCCTTGCAGAACTCCAACATTCTGAAAGCTGCGTTGGTTCCGTACATGCCGTTTTCATAGATTATGGCCATGGATTTTGGTTTGAAATTCTTCAGCCAGAAATCTTCCAACCCTCTGGTGTACTCGCTGCCTGGGGGGTTGAGCCTGAAGATGTTGTTCCAACCCTTCCTAGTGAGCTTGTCAACCGAAGCGGTGCTGACTAGGAAAGGGACATTCAAGTCCTCTGCGACTTTGGCCATGGCATAGGTGGGGTCGCTGGTGGCTCCGCCAAGCAGCATGACCACCTTGGAATCGCGAACCAGTTTCTCGACAACCTCCTTTCCCACAGAAGTCTTGTTCTGGTCATCTCCGTAGACGATTGCCAACTGGCGCCCGTTAATGCCCCCCTCCTTGTTGATGGTTTCCTTGGCCATTTCACATGAATTCTTCATCATCAGCCCGAGAGTTTCACGATCTCCCGACATAGGCAGGGGAACGCCGATGATCACCTCCGAGCCGCCTTCAGCCACACCCTTTTTTCCCGTTTGCGCCGAACTTGGATTTGCCGGGACGAAGAGAATCGCAAGAAGGAAAGATATAAAGAGAAGTTTAACCGTCGAGTTGTCTTTCATAATTCACCTCTCAATGTGAATAGGCCTTAGTTAGATAGCTGCTATAGTGACAATCAATATGGGTTCTACGCGCCTTCGTTATGAAGGTTTGAGCATTTCATCGAAAAAGAGAAGTCACTCAAGTTGAAGGGATGAGAAAACGAGCCTGGCTGTGAATTTCCAAAAGAACTGCGCTCTGTTCATTTAAAAGGCAAAAGAGATCTATCATTGAGTAGACACTACCAAACCAGAAAAACACTGCAAATTGGAGTTTTTCTGATTTTATTGTCAGAAATTTTCTTACAGAGGACACTGCTTTATGCTTTAGCGTAGTGTTAAGGAGTAACCAGGTCGTTCTGAATGGCAAAACGAGTCAACTCGGCGTTGTTTCTCAAGGTCAGTTTCTGGAGCAACCGAGATCGGTACGTGTCCACGGTCTTTATGCTGATGTGGTAGATCTCAGCAATCTCCCGGGTTGTCTGACCGAGTGCCAACCGTCTGAGCACCTGAATCTCTCGATTCGACAGGCAATCCAATGGGGACCCCATCCGATCTCCACTGGCCATGCGCAGTGCCAAGATCTCCGCCGCTTCCTCGGTGAGATAACGGCCTCCTGCATGCACCTTGCGAATGGCCTTCACTAGCTGCTCCGGCACGGATCGCTTGGTAATGTACCCCATGGCTCCCGCAGCAATTGTCCTAACCACATACTGATCTTCCTCGTGCATGGTCAGAACGAGAATGGGCAGCTTCGGATAGTAAAAGCTCAACTGGCTGATAACTTCCAATCCATCCAGACCGGGCATGGAAATGTCGATGACCGCTACATCGGGCCTGGTATCTTGGACCCGCTCTAGGGCTTCATGGCCGTCTGCCGCTTCTGCGATCACCACCATGTCGCCGGCGTCTTCCACGAGACGGCGAAGACCGGCTCGAAAAATTGCATGATCGTCTGCTAAGAGAACCTTGATCAATGGACAACTCCGTTAAGGATATCCAAAACCACTGGCCAAAAACGCATATTGCTGATTTCCTTTCACTCCTCATTCTTCCTCTTCACCACATTGTGAGAAGCCTCGCTTGCAAGACTGCAAGTAAGTGCACTCTTTCTCTGAGCAATCTTCAATCTCCCTTCGAAAGCAGTCATGAAATCCGCGGCTTTTTTGTTTCTTTCGGACGTATTGGGTTATGCAGAGGTCGCACAATCCTCCTGATGGCTCGTCTGTGGGTTTACCAATAATCCAGGTTGCACCGCAGCCGATACAGACCTAATTCATCCTACTGCTCCCCCAAGCCACTAGAAGATTCTCACATCAGACTTCTTACAGCCTATCTGCAGGTCATTCTCGAGCAGAGTCGATAACCGGTGTCCATCTGGAAACCATACTCCGGCTAGTCATTCTGAGGAGTCCAGCAAAAGGCGGGACGACGAAAAATCTCGTTGGCCCGGACTCGAATGAGATTCTTCGCGGAGTTTATCCTGAGCTAGCCGAAGGACTCAGAATGACATCCCCTAGTTTCCGGATAGACACCAACCAGTTAAAGCTAGAAACAAAAACACGGGTGTGTCTGAGTGGAATGTACCAGGCAAAACAGGGGCTGAAAATCGGACAATCTCTGATCTTTTTGTGGGAGATTTTCTTACAGGCTGGTAAGCCCGGGTAATTCATAAATCCGGGCTAGGAAAAATCACGGTTCAACGAGCCTGTTCTGGATGGCAAAGCGAGTCAGCTCGGCATTGTTTCGCAGGTTGAGTTTCTGGAGCAACCGAGATCGGTAAGTGTCCACGGTCTTTATGCTGATACAGTAGGCCTCGGCAATCTCCCGTGTGGTCTGACCCAGCGCTAAGCATCTGAGAACCTGCATTTCTCTATTGGATAGCGTATCCAGTGGCGAACTGCCCCGCGCTCGACTGGCCATGCGCAGCGCCAGCAATTCGGCTGCTTCCTCGGCGAGATAACACCCCCCTGCGTGCACCTTGCGGATGGCCTGCACAAGTTGCTCAGGCACCGATCGTTTGGTAATGTACCCCTTGGCCCCGGCAGTAATTGTCCGAACCACATATTGCTCTTCCTCGTGCATGGTCAAAACCAGGATGGGCAGATTTGGATGGTAGGAGCTCAATTGGCTGATAACTTCCAAACCATCAAGCCCGGGCATGGAAATGTCGATGACCGCTACATCGGGCATCACATCGTGGACCTGCTGAATGGCCTCGCGGCCATCAGCGGCTTCAGCAACCACAACCATGTCGCCGGCTTCTTCTACGAGACGGCGCAGACCGGCCCGAAAAATGGCATGATCGTCTGCTAAAAGAACCTTGATCAATGTACTGCTCCGCCGTCAATGGGTAGTGCAAAGAACACCGTGGCGCCCGCCCCGGGTTGAGATTGAATTTCCAATCTGCCCCCAACCAGGCTGGCGCGCTCGCGCATGCCGGCCATACCTAAACACTCAAATTCCTCTAGACCCTCGGTACGAAAACCACGACCATTGTCAATCACCTCCAGGGTCAACCTTCCCTCTTCTGCTTTCAGGGTGACGCCCACATGGGTGGCATCGGAGTGACGTGCCACGTTGGTCAAGGCTTCCTGGGTGATCCGATAGGCTGCTGTTGCAACTGTATCATTTACCTCGGGAACATCGAGGTAGTCAAATGTGCAAGCAATCCCGGTGCGCTTTTCGAAATCAGTAGTGTACCACTCCAGTGCATCAGTTAGCCCCAAATCATCGAGCACACCCGGACGTAAGCGCACGGCTATGCCTCTGACATCATCAATGGTCTGATCGATCAACTCGCACATGGCCAAGGTGCGCTCGGAGGCCTTGACATCTGTCTGCTTCAGACGATCCCGCATCCACACACAATCCATGCGCAGGGCCGTGAGTACTTGTCCCAGTTCGTCATGTAATTCCCGGGCAATGGCCGCCCGCTCTTTTTCCTGTCCGGCCATGATGCTGCCCGAAAGGCGCCTCAGTTGATCTTGGACCTTCTTAAGTTCAGTAATATCGGTGGCAATCCCGCATACGCCGTAGACAGAATCCTGCTCATCGTAGAGGGGAAATTTCACCGAAAGATAGGTGCGGACACCTTCCTTTAATGGAACTTGCTCCTCCACTTGAGTGGCTCGTCTTTCGGCGAAGACCTGAAGATCGTCAGCTTGAAACTGGTCGGCAAGCTCCTTTGGAAAAATGTCATGGGCGGTCTTGCCCCGAATGTCCTCATTTCGAATGTCAAACAACTCCTCATAGCGTGAGTTTACCATTAAATATTTCCCCTCCTTGTCTTTGATATAAACCAAAAACTGATAATCCAATCAGGCCGCACAGTGACAGGATAATAGAACCGGTGATGGAGAGAAAGGGATCAGAGAGTCTCTTAGAAATTGCATTGAGGTTGCGCAGATAAACTAAGCTCCAACCGGGGTATTTATCAACCTTCTTCTGGTACATTAAATATTTATTCTTCGATTCATCAACAACATAATTGTCTTGTTTTATTTCCAGGCCGATCGATTTCCATGGGCCCATGCCAAATTGGAGTGAACTGACAACCCCAGCCAGCTCATCAGGGGAAAGTTTCCAAAGAGAATGCAAGAGCCAATCTTTCCGGTTGGAAATGAAGATAATGCCATGAGGATCTGTGAACAGCACGATACCTTCGTAAGTTTGGCTGAATTTTTCTTCTAGAGGTTCAATCGAGGCCTTGATTACGGCAACTCCTTTCGGTGAATCTCCACCTTCTCCATAAACCGGATGACTGTAATACACTCCCCTTTTTTTCGAAGTTGTCCCCAAGGCCATGTAGGTGGCAGGATTTCCTTGGATGGCCTGCCGCCAATAAGGACGAAAGGCAAAATTCCCCCCCACAAAGCTATCAGGGTCGTTACGATTACTGGAGGCAATGGTATTGCCTGTATGGTCCATGAGGTAACAGACATCGGTGCCCAGGGAATTATTGAAATGGTCAAGCATGGAATTTGCTTCTCCCAGGACCTGGTCATTTTTGCTCGATAGAGCCCGCTTTAGTTCCTCCAGCCCAGCCAGAGCTTTAACCGATTTTAAATTTTCACTTAGAAATGACGAGAGACCGTTCTTAATTCGCTCAGCCTCAAGAGCAGACTGTCTCTCAGCCTCTTTGAAGGCGGATTCCTTCAAGGATGAGTAGTAGAGAAATCCCCCGATCGAGGCAGATAGGACAGCAAGTAAAGACAAAACAATTAAAATTATCCTGAGTTTCATACTTTACTCTCTCCCATATTTGAGACAGTCTCCAGGCAATAGGCGGTTCCTCGATCTCTGGTAATTGTGTGGATGCGATCAGTTGTTGAGCTCAAGGGTGGCAGGGTCGCTCAAGTCTTATGAACGGTCTTGGTACTTGGCAATTCGGTCCAGAACTGAAGAACAGCACATCATGCTTGATTTAACCCTGTCACAAAATATTCAAGGAAGTCAAGTTGGGATATGGACTGCGAGAAAAGGTAGAGAGGCCCAGATTTCTGCCGAATCTCAGTGGGCGTAAGGGTGTATAGGCTTTCCTAAGTGCAATGCAATTCTGTGAGCTTTTGACATGCATCGCAAATGTCATGAGGCCATTCGGTGGGAGCACCGCAAGCAAAACATTTCATTTCATATTCTATTGGCGAATCAGCGGGTTGGAAGTCTTTCTGGTGTGAATTACTGGCTATTTCCTTCATGTCTAACTCTCTGCTCAGTGGCATAGTTTTTTCCCTCAGGAGCAATGCCACTCTCATCTTCAAGCAGTGGCAGTCATCACTCAAATCGAGACCTGATATTAGTTGCGCTTAAATGATATTGTATAGTTAATTTTAATTAATAAATACGATAATTTGAGGTTACTTAATATATTTCTTTAAGTCAAGCTTTCGGTCATCAGGCCGCTATGACATTTCCAGTTGATATAAGGCTATCTTAACTAGTACACTGTTAAATTAGCGACATTTTACAATTCTTCACCATCCTCAATGTTCTGAATTGTTAATTACTGCCCTGGACAGATTTGGCTGAGTCAGCTCTCCCTCTCAAGGCTAAGAGATTTAAAAGATTATTTCTATGAGGAATGGATCATGGACCATGAAAACAAGGGTAACGAAGAACTTGTAAAAGAGGTAAATGAGCTTCGTCAAATGTTGTGCAATCTGGAGCTTGAGCGCAGGAAGAGCGAAGCTTACATGGAAGCTATATTGAATGCCGCACCGGTAGGCATCGGCTTGGTCAAGAACCGAGTATTTGGATGGGTAAGCAATCGAATGAGCGAAATGCTGGGATATTCCGCAGACGAACTGGTAGGCCAGAGTGCCAGGGTAATATATGAGAGCGAAGAAGAATTTGAGCGGGTTGGGAGAGTTAAATACTCAGAGATCAAGGAGCGTGGCATCGGTGGAGTAGAAACGCGTTTCAAGTGCAAAAATGGCAGAGTAATTGATGTCTTTTTGTGCTCCTCTGCTCTCGATCCTGCAGACCCGTCGAGAGGCGCAATTTTCACCGCACTTGACATTACTGAACGCGAGCAGGGAGAGCAGGCACTAAGAGAGAGTGAGGAGAAGTACCGAAGACTGGTTGAAAGCTCTGTTGATGGCATACTCATAGTACAGGGGACTGAGATCAAATTCGCCAACCAGGCCTTGCTGGATATGTATGGCGCCTCTAAGGCAGAGGAGGTTATCGGGCAAAATTTTACCAGTTTCGTATCCCACGAGCATCGAGACCTTTTGGTGCAAAGAGGTCTGGAAAGGGAGAGAGGAAAGAATGTGCTCAATCGCTACGAGTTCAAGGCATTGAGGCAGGACGGTACCGAGTTCTATGTTGAGATCTCGGTCAACCCTATCTTCTATCGGGGAAGACCAGCGCGGCAAGCGGTTTTAAGAGATGTTACCGCGCGCAAGCGGGGAGAAAAATATTTACGGGAGAGTGAGCAGAAGTACAGGCTATTGGTCGAGAATCTACCGAGCGTTGTTTACAAAGGATACAAAGACTGGTCTGTAGATTTTGTTGATGAAAAAATTGAAGCATTGACCGGGTATAGTATGAAAGAATTTAACTCCCGGAGGATGAAATGGTCTGACTTGATTGTTCAAGGAGACCTTGCGGGTGCGAGAGAAATCTTTATTAAGGCATTGAAGACTGATAAGTCGTATGTAAGAGAATACAGGATCAAGACCAGGGGTGACGATATCCTCTGGATACAGGAAAGAGCAATGATCTTATGTGACGACAAGGGAGAGATCGACTATGTAAGCGGAGTCTTTTTCGACGTTACCCAGCAAAAAAAGGCACAGAAAGCGCTTCACAAAAGTGAGGCTGAGTTGCTCAAAAAATCGCGCCATCTTGAAGAGGTCAATGCGGCTCTAAATGTTCTGCTAAAGCGGCGGGAGGAAGACAAGAATGATCTTGAGGAAAAAATTCTTGCCAATGTCAAGGAACTGGTTTTGCCCTATGTTGAAAAGCTAAAGAACAGCAGGTTGCGTTCCGATCAAAAGACCCTGGTCGGCATTCTGGAATCGAACATGAAAGAGATTTTTTCCCCATTCGTGAGCAAGTTGTCATCGAGATTCTTGAGCCTCACTCCCGCTGAGATTAAGGTCGCCAACCTGATCAAGGATGGCAAGACTTCTAAAGAAATTGCAGTCTTGCTAAACGCATCGGAGAACACCATCCGGTCTCACAGATTCCACATCAGAAGCAAACTGGACATAAGAAACCAGAAGGTCAATCTTAGATCCTACCTCAGATCCATCCAGGATTAGTGGTTTTTAATCACTCATTTGTAATTATATTTACCGCATTATTTTTTTCCATTAAACCAGCGCTGCTCCTATAATAGAGCGGAGAGACAGAAGTTGCGTTTCGGTTGAAGCATTTTGAACAATGCACGTTTTTTGGTTTCTAATAAACGACCAGGGGGATGGACTATGAGAAAAGCTGCGGAGGAAGAATATCATTTACGTGATGTCCAGCAAATGACGGACAGAGTCATGATCGATCTATTCAAACAAAAAATAAATGATATGAGACGATCTCCGAGCCATCTGAAAGGTACCTGGTCTGAAGTTGATGATCTCTTGAAAAATCATTTCGGCAAGATCAGCCGCGTTATGAATCAGAACAGGGACACTCTACTGGAACTTTATAAGACTGCCCTTAAGGAATTAGAGCAGTCTCCAGTTTAATGGACCACCTAAAATATATTCTTTCCTGGTATATTTTATTTTTTGGTTGTGTAAAGATATCGAAACCCTTATTTGCCTTTGCGGCAAGGATCAGAGAGAGCCATTGTTGGTACTTATGAACCGAAAGATTACAGTAATTCTGAAAAACGGCACAGAGCTAGCCTATAAAGACGCAATGGTCGTAGAAGGCAACAGGACACGGATTTATCAAGTCAACAAAAATGAACAGCCGGAAAAACTGCTAGCTCTTATAGACCCAGATCACATTCAGACATTGCACGCAGAAGGAGACTGATACTGCCTTTGAGCCAGTCCCCAAATTTATCTCGGCTTGAGCTCAAGTTCCATTTCATGCGCAAGCAAATACCGATTGAGCACAACTGCTTTCCCGCTGCTCTGCCAAAGTAAATTCACTGAGAGGAAGGAATAGCAAAATGAAAACTAACTCTCAGACGCAGTGCGCCAATTGTGAAGCCACCTATCAGCAAGTCGAGCAAGGCATAAGAGAGTATTTCATCCCATGGGGCCATTACTTTCTCTGTGACATGTGCCACAGGCTGGCTATCATGGAAGCATTGCAAGGTGATTCCAAACAGCCGAGCAAACCTCCCAAATAGATCTTGTGATAATCACTGTATCGTCTTAGTTCTGATGTTTCATGAATTGCTGTCGCGAGACCGTGAGGATGGGCGTGCCACCGGGCAACCGTCCCGCGGTACCGCGGGATTGGACCCGAGGCGTACCTGAACGGTACGTTGCAGGTGAGCTTGTCCTGAGCTTGTCGAAGGAACACCCGAGAACGCCCGGAAGGACGGCCAAATCCGCGGTCGCAGCAGGTGATTCATGAAATATCCGGGCTAGGCCCACCGGCAGGACTTCAAGGCTAAGATAGTGTTCCAAACCACCTCCATTAGTTGGATGTTATAGACAAACTGCGCTCATCCTGGTGAAACCCTCCTAAAATCCCCACTACATTTCATGGTAATGTCATGCTATATGATGATGACCAGCTGCCTAGGAACCTGGTTGCCAATTTGAATCATAAAGATTGGCTCCAGGGGAGGCGAAAAATAGTTGAGGTAGTGTAATGGTTATTATCCTTGCGGCAATTTGCCTGGGCATAGCAGGGCTTGCCTTGGTGGCCGATTACTTCCGACAATTTGAACCGTGATATGCCGGTGATGCTTCTCGCCTCCCTGGTACTCTGGCCTGTTTCCTGGTCTCGATTCAAAGGGCGAGGACGGGTGAATCGTTTCGCAGGTGGAAGTCTGGGTTGTATGGGGCCTATTTATACTTTCTGGCAGGTAACCACTGAAGCTTGTAGATCACGTTACCTTATGAAAAAAATAAGGATTGAAATATGATACGAAGGGAAGATTGGAGGTTGCTATTAATAGACCAAGATGGTGAAGCTAGACAGGCCTTGTCCGCTTTTTTAGAAGACGCTGGTTATCGTGTAACCACTGTTGCGGATGGGCAAAGCGGTATCGAGTTATGCGGTGAGGGATCTTTTCAGATCATTATCACCGAGATGGACCTGCCAGATATTGACGGCATAGAGGTTTTGAAGTCCATCAAGAAGGAATATCCATCTACTGAGGTAATTGTATCCAGCGCTCATAATGAAGTCGAAAAGATATTGAAATCTTTTCGACTCGATGCAGCCGACTTTATTACTAAACCGATAAACGATGATGCGCTTATGGCGGCACTGGAAAGAGCAAAGAAGCGCTATAACATTCAGAGAAAGCTACAGAATTATACCGACTTTTTAGAAGAAAGGTGGATGGACACATCTGAAGAGCTGGCCAAGATTTTCAATTTCCAGGAAAGACTTATCGAAAGCTCGATAGACGGCATTATTGGGTGTGATTACGATAGGAAGATTATCATCTTTAACCACAGTATGGAACAAATGCTTGGTTATTCAAAAGATATAGTGTGCGGAAAGATGTTTTTTTATCAACTATTTTCATCCCTGGCGTGGGAAAATTTCCAAAATCAGTTGTATAGCGAAGAATTAGGTGGGGAGGACAAACTCTTTCTTTCCGAATCTACCCTAATTTCCAAAAAGGGGGAAAAGATTCCTGTGCGGCTTTCGGCACAGGTTCTTTTGCAGGGAAATGAAGAAATTGGTTTAGTAGCATTTTTTCGTGATCTGAGAAAAGTCCAACGGCTGAAACAACAGTTTCTGGATCAGGCTAATTATCTTCACCAGGACAAGATGATCTCTTTAGGAAAACTAGCTGCCAGTGTTGTTCATGAACTGAATAATCCCCTCAGTGGTATTCTGAATTATATTCGACTTATGATCAAAATCTTAGGCCGAGATTCTCTATCAACAGAACAAATACATAAGTTTCAGAGATATCTCGATCTGGCGGGGAGTGAAGTTAGTCGATGTTCTGACATTGTCTCGAATCTGCTGGCGTTTTCAAGAAAACCCCAGCTTATATTCAGCGATGTAGATGCAAATGAGCTCCTGGAGAAGAGCCTACTGCTATGCAAGTACAAGCTAACCCTCCAGAATATTAAAATCAGAACGAATCTCTATCCTAAGACTCCCAAGGTATTGGGTGATTTTAATGAATTGCAGCAATGCCTTCTCAATCTCATTTTCAATGCCGCTGATGCTATGGAGGATGGTGGAAGTCTCACCTTGGAGAGTTATTTTTTCCCGAATAGAGGTTTAGTTGAAATAAAAGTTGCTGACACTGGTCGAGGCATTTCCAGAGAAGATCTATCAAAGATTTTTGATCCTTTTTTCAGCACCAAAAAGGAGGGTAAAGGTCTCGGTCTTGGCCTTTCCGTCGTTTACTCGATTATTCAGCGACACAAAGGAAGCATCAGCGCAGAAAGTAGGCCAGGCAAGGGAACTATGTTTACTATAACCCTGCCGGTTAAGGGAAAAATTAATTGAATTATTATAAAGTAAAGGGGTCAAGTCTGCTCTTGATTCTTTCAAAGAAGCAATAAAAGTCAAGAGTAGACTTGACCCCTCTACACAAGAAGGCAAAAGCACGTCAGTGCTTGCGACGTTGAACTCGCATCCGGGTGCAGAGCACCCGGATCGATTTGCAAAAATCAAATTATGAATTGAGCTTTCTCTGTATTGTCGGCAGTCAAGAACGAATAATATGAACTAGCGTCATCTATGGCGCAGTGCCGCCTATTTCCCAAGATCTATCGATTCAGGCAATCCGTAGACCCGGGGACGGTCCACGAGCAGGTAGAAAACGTTAAGGCCTCCGGCCAGCGTATCATCTGCGCCGTAAAGATAGGCGCCGGCTTCACCCTGTTCGTGCAGTTGTCGAACACGCGCATTGGCGCTGATGATAAGTTCGTTCACCTGTCCGAACCGGATCGAATCGGTCGGACAGGCCTGGGAGCATGCGGGCTCCAACCCTTCGCTGATGCGATCATAGCAGAGTGTGCACTTCCTGGCAATCTTCAGAGGGGGGATGAGCTGGATCACGCCGAAGGGACACGCATCTTCGCACTTTTTCGTTCCCTTGCACACATCCGGCTGGATTACCACCGTATCGTACTCGGTGCGGACAATAGCGCCTGTCGGGCAGGCCTCCAGGCACGCAGCGCGCACGCAATGTTTGCACACGTCGCTCATCATGAGCCACCGGCTTTTGCTGCGGTCATCACTGAATTGTTCGATGAATTTTACGTGGCGCCAGTGGGCGTTGTCCAGCCGGCCGGTATTGTCATAACTGGCACCGGTCATTTCAGTGACCCCGTTGCCGGCCGCGCGAAGCCTGTTCCACTGTTTGCAGGCCACCTCACAGGCCTTGCAGCCGATGCAAACCGTGGTGTCCGTATAGAACCCCATGCGTCGTCGCGTCGTGTTTTGTATCATGATATCTTCTCCACATTGCACAGAAAAGCTTTGGCTTCGTGTATGCTCACGTTGGGGTCGCCGACCAGGGGCGTGAGCTCATTGACCGCATCGCCTGTCACGAGCCCCTGCCAGCCCCAGTGCCAGGGCATGCCCACCTGGTGGATGATTCTTTCTCCGATCCTGAGCGGGCGAAGGCGTGATGTCACCAGCGCCCTGGCCCGTATCCGGCCCCTCGCCGTCGTGATGCCGACCCAATCCTTGTTCTGTATTTTCTTTTCCTCGGCGAGCTCGGGGCTTATTTCAATGAACAATTCGGGCATAAGCTCCGTCAACCACGGATTCCACCGGCTCATGGCACCTGCGAGGTAATGCTCCGTGAGCCGATACGTTGTGATCACGTAAGGATAGCGATCGTCAAAGACAGCGGCAAGCAAGTTATCTTTTCGGTCCCAGTATTTTAAAACAGGATTTGTCTGCTGCCCGTAGAAAGGGTTCTTTAACGGCGACTCCGCCGGCTCGTAGTGGGTCGGCAAAGGGCCGTCAACAAGACCGGCCGGGACAAAAAGCCATCCCACTCCGTCCGGCTTCATGATGAACGGAGCGCTGCCCGAATGGGCATCGATTCCCCTCCCCTCCGGATCTGCTGAAACTTCGGGTGGTTTGTCAACCGGAAAATCCGGAACGTCCATTCCTCTCCATTTCCCGTTTTCCCACCATACCCATTTCTTGCGTTCGCTCCAGGGGAGCCCTTTTGGGTCTGCCGAAGCGCGGTTGTACAGAACCCTGCGGTTCGCCGGCCACGCCCATCCCCAGTTCAAGTGAGCGCCCATCATCCCGGGTGGATCCGGTTCCCTTCGCTTGGCGAGATTCTTTTCCGGGGAAGGAAAGACGCCGCAGTAGATCCATGATGCGCAAGTTGTCGAGCCGTCGTCTTTCAATTCGACGCTTCCCGTGAGGTGGTGCTCCGGATTCCCGGTATGATAGCCGTTGATTTCTTTGAGAATCTTCTCGGCATCCGGCTCTCCTTCCACTTCAGGCGGTTCAATGG
>JARRNM010000132.1:0-8811 GCA_037384945.1 Deltaproteobacteria bacterium | reverse complement strand
AACGGCATGTCAACCAAAGGCCGAATGATAATTGAGAAATGTGCAATGCAAATTGATAAATGACTTGGTGCTTAGTGCTTACTGCCTAGTGCCTAGTTTTTTCCTCGCTCTGCCCTTTGGGCTATGCGCCTGTCGCCTGACCCTCAGGCACCGATTGCCCCACCTCAGGTGAAGCCAGAGCCAGCAGTGCAGGTGTAGCAATGGTATGAGATGGCGACAGGCTCTCCGGGTTCGGGCAACTCGATTAATTCAGATATGTGAGTCTTTTTTCCCTCCAGGTATAGACTGGCAGCTTGGTTGAAATCACAATCAAAGAGGTAGCCGTCCCAGGAAACGGATATTAATGACCGGCACATCAACCCGTCAAGAGAGCAAGGGTTAAAGTTGGTAGCCAGTGTTTGCAGGTATTTATCCAAATTGCCAGACCTTTCGAGCCAATGGCGGAATCTTCCCAAGGGCATGTTGGCGAAGGCGAAGAGATGGTTGAAAACTATTCCCCACTTATCTCTTAATACCTGGCGGAATCTCCTCTCCAGCTGCTCCTGAGAGGAGGGCAGAAAAGCCCCGGTGGGATTGGAGACCAAGTTGAGCTCCAGGCCTGAGCCAGGTTTTCCGTACCCTATGGAGTTCAGTTTCTTCAGAACATCAATGGACACCAGAAAAACACCCTTTCCCCTCTGCGACTCTAACTGCATTTCATTGAGAGAAGGGAAAGATACCACAATAACCACACGGTGTTTCTTGCAAAGATCAATGAGGTGGTCCCGCTTACCCTGGGCTAAAGCAGTAAGGTTTGAGCGGAGCATGAGCCGCGAAGTTAGAGGCGCGAGACTTTCAATCATCTCTGCAAGGTTGGGGTTCATCTCCGGCGCCCCTCCGGTAATATCAATAACCTCAAAGGGAAATCTTTCAGCCAGGGAGACCACTTGATCCACGGTCTCCTTGCTCATCACCTCTTCGCGGTTTGGACCTGCTTCGAGGTGACAGTGACGACAAGCCTGGTTGCAGAGCAAACCCACGTTAACCTGTAGAGTAGTGGTCTTCACCCTGGTCAAGCTGAGTCCATGCCTGGCCAGAGTCTGTCTAAAGGGTTCTACCGGCATCTTGCTTTTGGCGGAATCCAAGTGCTTATCTAGTGATTGCGACTGCTGCATGCCAAAGTTCTTGTTCTTGGTTCTTGGAAGCTTGTGGCAATAAATATTGTTATTTTATCACTCCAACTTCCCTTTACCTCCCCACTTTCCAGTTAGTCACCTTAGAGGCTGCTGTCTTACATTGGAAAATGGTGCCTGTTTAAAAGTTCTCCTACTCAAAGCCTATGGGACAATAGATCATAAAGATATTTTCTTCGCAACGTTTCTCATTTGGACGCCGTGAACCAGAGATGACCCCCCTCGGATCGCCGTGGCCACATGAATCGCTTCGGTCATTTCGGCCAAATTCGATCCCTTTTCCAGACAAGCCTGGGTATAAGCATCGATACAGTAGGGGCATTGAACAGTGTGGGCTACAGCCAAAGCGATGAGTGCTTTTTCCCTTTCCGTGAGCTCACCCTCAGCAAATACCGCCGCATAATAGTCAAAAAACTTTTTGGCCAAATCAGGCGCTCCCTCACCAATTTCTTCAAATTTGGGCAGATCCTGAGGATGATAATACGTTTCCATTTTCACACTCCTCCTTCAACAATTGTTCCTCTTCCGTAATGCTGGCAGAGACAAAAACCACGAAGATTACGAAGTAGACAAAGTGATTGAATTTTAGATTGTTGATTGTAGATTGCAGAATGTGAAAGTTTCTGTTTCCAAGCCGGGTAAATCTACAATCTGAAATCTAAAATCTAAAATATCTTGTGGCTGTCTGGGTGCTTTGTAGTTATATGATAGCTAAAAGCCTCGGTCAATTAACTGCATCCACTTCTTCGCTGCGGCTGGGCCCCAACTTCCCGCTTCATATTGGTGGAGTTTCTCTTCTCTATCGAGGCAAGTTTCGCAGTCCCGCAGAATAGGGGTCAAAAAGGACCAACTGACCTCCACTCCGTCTTGTCTCCAAAAAAGCATCTGATCTCCATGGATACAATCCAGAAGCACTTTCTCATAAGCCTCGAGCGTGGGACCACTGTAGTTCTGATCATAGTAGAAATCCATGGTTACTGGCCTGAGACAGCTGCGGGCTCCGGGGTACTTTGTTTGGAAGGTCAGAGTGATCCTCTCTCGGGGATAAATCCCAAGTACCAGCCGGTTGGCAAGAATTCCCTCGCCCAAGACATTGCGAAACATTGAATGTGGAACTCGCTTGAACTGGACTACTATTCGGGTCATCTTCCGAGCTAACCTCTTCCCAGAGACTAGGTAAAAAGGAACACCCCGCCAGCGCCAATTATCAATAAACACCCGCATCATAGCAAATGTTGGGGTGAGAGAAGTAGGGCTCACCCCCGACTCTCCACGGTATGCAACAACTTCCGCCCCATCGATAATTCCACGGCCGTATTGTCCCAGAATCAGATCATCCTCGTACTCTCCCTCATCAAGAGCTTTAAGAGATCTGAATACTTTGGTTTTTTCATCTCTAACCAATTCAGCCTCGAAAAGGGATGGTGGTTCCATGGCAGTGAGGGATAGAACCTGCATCATGTGGTTTTGAAACATATCTCTTATCACCCCAGACTGTTCATAATAGCCGGCTCGATTCCCCACCCCCAACTTTTCCGCGGCAATAATTCCTACATAGGCGATATAGCTTCGATTCCAGATTGGTTCGAAAATGGCATTGGCAAAACGAAACATCAATATGTTTTGCACCGTCTCTTTGGCCAGGTAATGATCGATCCGAAAGATTTGATGCTCTTGAAAACTTCTGTGCAGGCTCTCGTCCAGGTCCTTGGCACTCTTCAGGTCACGGCCAAAAGGTTTTTCTACCACGATGCGGGACCAGCCGTTGCCATTTTCTTGTTCTCGAGAAAGTCCGGCCGCTGCAAGCATCTCGGCAATGGTGGGATACAAAGAGGGCGGAACCGCCAGATCAAAGAGTCTGTTACCGCCTGCCTTGTATTCATCGTCCAGTTCCCTGAGAAACTCCGCCAATTTCCTATAGGAGTCCAGTGAATCGTAGTTCACCGGTTTATAGTAAAGATTCCGGGCAAACTCATGCCAGAGAGCAAGATCCGAACTAGCCCTGGTGACGCAGCTGGTCTTCAACCTTTCTCTAAATTCCTCGTGACTGAGGGCGGTTCGGCTGGTTCCAACAATAATGAACGGCTTAGGCAAGCCATCGTGCAGGTACAGGTTATAAAGAGCGGGTACTAACTTTCGCGAGGTAAGGTCGCCGGATGCTCCAAAGATAACGATGGTACAGGGATCCAAGGGGCCAACCTTTAAGCACTCTTCCTCATCTATATCCACTGGAGGCGCCTTTGCCTCTACTCTGGTTGATCGATTTCTATCTTGCTCCCTATTCATCTCAGCTCTCAACTTTGCTCATCCTCAGGTTGTTTAGTTTGTGTCCATCGGAGAACCCATTTTTTCGATTGTCATTCTGAGGAGTCCCGCTAAGAGCGGGACGACGAAGAATCTCTTGGCTCCCGCGAGTTTTCTAGTAGATTCTTAGCGGAGCCTGCCCTGCCTGTCCCGGGCATAGTCCCGGGGAGCTTGTCGAAGGGCTTAGAATGACCAAGTAGAGTTTCCGGATGAACACTAGTTAATCATTGAAAGGATTGGATGCAAAGGGCTTATGCCTCAGGGAAAAGCAACAAGGCACTAGGAACTAAGCACTAAGCATCAATAAAGACAAAAGACCTGTTGTCATTATAGTGCCTAGTGCCAAGTGTTTAGTGCCTAGTGAGCAAAGCGCATAGCGCTTTGCGATCTCTTACTTGCCAAGCAATTTCTTCGCTCTCTGTACAACGTTATCCACAGTCAAGCCATATTGTTTAAAGTTCTCTTTGGCAGGGGCGCTGGCACCAAATCTGGTTATACCTAGGACATCTCCTTTGTCCCCCACCCATTGGTCCCAGCCTAAAGGTACTCCCGCCTCCACTGCCAGTCTGGCTTTTACCGCCGGTGGCAGAACTGCGTCGCGATATCCCTGTCCTTGCTCGAGAAAAAGCTCCCAGCAGGGCAAACTCACCACCCTGGCATCAATGGCCGCAGCTGCCAGGATCTCTTGAGCCTCCATTATTAGTTGCACCTCCGAGCCCGAGGCCATGAGAATTATATCGGGAGCTCCACCTTTTTCTTTAGAAAGTATATAGCCACCTTTGAGCAACCTCTCTGCACCCGCCACCTTCGATCGGTCATAAATTGGCAGTCCCTGGCGGGTCAGAACTAACATCGTAGGTCCGTCGCTACGCTGCATCGCTGCCCGCCAGGCATAAGCGACCTCGTTGGCATCAGCCGGGCGGATAACCCGGATATTAGGCATAGCTCTCAATGAGGCCAGTTGCTCTACAGGTTGATGCGTCGGCCCATCTTCGCCCACGCCTATGGAATCATGGGTCATCACATAGATGACTGGCTGCTCCATCAACGCTGACAATCTAATGGCGGGTCTGGCATAGTCAGTGAAGATAAAAAACGTCGCCGCATAAGGTCGGACGCCGCCGTGGAGAGCCATACCGGAACAACACGCTGTCATGGCGTGTTCACGTACTCCCCAGGCTATGTTGCGCCCCCCGTAGTTTTCCTTGCCAAAGTAACTGGAAGTATCTAGAAGGGTCTTGGTGGACGGGGCCAAGTCCGCGCTTCCCCCCAGGAGCCAGGGGATTCTATCAGCAAATCCATTGAGAACCTTTCCCGAGGCGACCCGGGTAGCCATGGGGCCGTCGCTGGGTTTGAACTCCGGAATCCCTTTATCCCATTCAGGGGGTAAGTCACCATTGACCGCCGCCTTGAATTTTTCAGCTAATTCGGGATATGCCTGCTCATAGGCAGAAAAACTTTCATTCCATTTTGCCTCCAGCCGCACGCCTCGCTCCTTAGCTTGGCGCATATGCTTGAGCACCTCCTCCGGGACTAAAAAAGTTTCGTCCTCCGGCCAACCATAGAATTTCTTGGTAAGTCTCACTTCTTCCTCACCTAGAGGTTCACCATGGGCCTTTGCGGTGTCCTGCCTGTTGGGCGAGCCGTAGCCAATATGGGACCGCACTATAATTAAGGACGGTCGCTCTTTCTCTTCCTGCGCCATGGTAAGTGCCCGGGCAAGGGCGGCAAGATCATTTGCTTTATCGCCCAGGTCTTGCACATGCCATTGATAACCCTCGAACCGTTTGGCTACATCATCTGAATAGGTCAAAGCGGTGGCTCCCTCGATGCTTATGCGGTTATCGTCGTAAAGGCAGATAAGCTTGCCCAGGCCAAAATGGCCTGCCAGCGAGCTTGCCTCATGGGAAGCACCTTCCATAAAATCCCCGTCACTACAAAACGCATAAGTGTGGTGATCCACTATGTTGTGGCCGTCACGATTAAAAATTGCCGCAAGATGAGCCTCCGCCATGGCCATACCCACCGCGTTCATAATGCCCTGACCCAGGGGTCCTGTCGTGGTCTCCACTCCTGGTGCATGGCCATGTTCGGGATGTCCTGGCGTCTTGCTACCCCATTGTCGAAAGTTTTTTATCTCCTCCAGAGAGAGATCATAGCCGGTCAAATAGAGCATGGAATAGAGAAGCATCGATGCATGCCCGCATGAGAGGACAAAACGGTCTCGGTTGAACCAATTGGGATTGCTGGGATTGTAACGGAGAAACTGGGTCCACACCACATAGGCTAGAGGAGCCAATGCCATGGGAGTCCCCGGGTGACCAGAATTTGCCTTCTGCACCGCATCCATGGACAGTGTACGAATAGTATTGATGCAGAGAAGATCCAAGTCCTTTTGTTCAGTAGTCATTCTCAACCTCCAATTCTTTTTGATTGTCCATACGCGTGTTCGCTGGAACCTATCCTTCTGGTGGATCTTAACTTGAACTAGTACTTTTAACCCCGTAACCGGGTCGTCTGAACTCTCTATTCCCTCTTTTGCAAGAGATAGTAATGGGGGGATAGCATTGTTCTAACTCGGGAGCAGATCACCATAGGAAATCCTTGCTGTATAGGGCAGGCAAGTACCTTGCAATAAGGGCGTATTTCTTAGAAAAGTATTACCGGGATCGAATGGGCTGACAACCCCCTGGATTGGCAGGATGTCCCGAAGTCTGGCTGAGGTTGATCACCTACTTTGGGTCCATGTTATATTGCATGAGCAAAATCCAAGTCAAGTGTCCATATTCCACAAAAGCTGCTAGTCCGCCTTATCCTTTGGAAGCGACTCTCCCTCACGCCAACCCTGATAAATTTCCCTGAGGCAAACCCTGTTTAAGATTTATATTCTAACCCCTTACCATTCAGGAGTCACTTTAATCAATCACAAATCCAGGCTAAATGTAAGCAATGAATCCATGCAGTTCGCCCTGTCTTCTTTTGTGACCGGTTACTCCTTGGAAATCGGCAGTGAACTGGACCCTTAAACCGCTACACAAAAGCCGTCCCATCACTACTGAGGAAGTCCCAGAGAAGTATTCCTTGAAAATTTCTGTGACACCTGCTACTGAACGCTAAACCGATCATGCGGTGGCTGTTATCTCTTCACCGTTTACCATTTACGTTTATTTTCGCGATGCGCTATGCTCTGAGCGGTCTGACCTGACCCATGGGAGATCCTGCTTTGGTGTGAAGGAGCAGGTTTTCTTTAACCAAGAAAAGTGAGGTACCCAGATGTGTGGCATTGTCGGTGTGTGGGGCGCAGCAGATGTCTCCCTTGTAAAAGCTATGATGAAGTTGGTGCAACACCGGGGACCGGACGCCGAGGGCATGTTTGTTTCACCCCACCGTCCCGGTGTACTCGGGCATCGTCGACTAAGCATCATGGACCCGCAAGGGGGAAATCAGCCTATTTATAACGAAAACAGGAACATGGTTGTTATTGCCAATGGCGAGATTTATAACTTTCCGCAACTCCGTCCAGAACTGGCCAAGCACCATGAACTCACCACCACCAGTGATAGCGAAGCTATCTTGCACCTCTACGAAGATCACGGTTCTTCCGTGGTGGAACACCTAGACGGGATGTATGCCTTTGTGATTGCTGATGAAGACAAGCTTTACGCTGCCCGCGATCCCATTGGCATTAAACCGCTCTACTTTGCAGAAAAAGGGCCGGCTTTGCTTTTCGCCTCAGAACTCAAAGCCTTTCCTTCGGGTTGCAGCAAGGTGACAGAATTCCCTCCCGGGACCTTTTTTCATTCAGACCGGGGATTCTCGACTTTCTACTCTGTTCCTAGAATCTCAATTCAAACCGCTTCTGTGGATTATTACACCACAAGAATAAGAGAAACCCTCGAAAAGGCGGTGGTTAAGAGACTCATGAGTGATGTGCCCCTGGGTGCCTTTCTTTCAGGTGGTCTCGACAGTAGCATTATTGCCGCCCTGGCAAGGAAACACCTAGGTAGGTTCCATACCTTCTCCGTGGGTATCGAGGGGTGCCGGGACCTGGAAGCGGCCCGCCTGGTTTCCCACCATCTTGATACCATCCACCACGAGTATGTTTTTGACCAAAGAGAAGTTCAGGAAAAACTGCCAGAAATAATTTATTACTTGGAGTCTTTCGATCAGGATCTCGTCCGCAGTGGTATTCCCTGCTTTTTCACTTCTCGTCTGGCTGCTGATTATGTCAAGGTCATCCTCACCGGCGAGGGGGCTGACGAATTGTTCGGCGGATACACCTACTACAAAACCATTGGAGACCATGAGACTCTGCATGAGGAATTGCGCCGCTCAGTGACTTCACTGCATAACGTCAATCTACAAAGGGTTGACCGGATGACCATGGCCCATGCCATTGAAGGGCGAGTGCCCTTTCTTGATCTCTCCATGATTCGGTTGGGACAGCTTGTCCCGCCTGAACTCAAGCTGGCCGGCTCTCCCGTCATCGAGAAATGGATACTCAGAAAAGCCTTTGAGGACCTCCTCCCTCCTGAAATTGTCTGGCGAACAAAGGAACAATTTGACGAGGGGAGCGGCACAGTCGACCTGCTCGAGAGGTTGGTGGCTGAGAGCATGGCCCAGGAGGACTTTCACCAATATAGCTCTCGATATCCAGAGGCAAAACTCAGATCTGCTGAGGAATGTCACTATCATCGTCTCTTCCTCGGGGCATACGCTAATCCAGCGGCGGTGCTGGCAAACGTGGCACGATGGGCAGAGCGGCCAGTGTAAAGATCAAGGCTCGTCAAAGATCCCGCTATCCCGGGGAGGGCCTTGCTTTGAGCCGCCCCCTTAAGGGAATGGCGCAAGGCACAAGGCAAAAATAATCAAAGAAAGCCTAATCTCTCCTTGCGCCTTGCGTCCTGCACCTTGTGCCCTCTACGGGGAAGGACCAGGTTTCCAGGATAGTAATCGAATAAGGAACAATACATGGGTGGTCTTGTGGTTGGCTACGGTAGTCCCAATCATGTGAAGAGAGAGAAAATGTTTCAGAAGATGAGCCACAGAGGTCCTTACATTTCAGGATTTTCACGGAGCATTTCGGATATGGTCGAGCGGTGGACACAGTGGGGCAATGGCCCAAGCTATAAGGCTATTAGGAATGGCCTCCGGCCAGGTGGGTGCACAGACGTGCAGTGTCAATGATATAAGAAAAGCCATAAGCCAAATTTTTTAGTGTAGCGAGATGGAGTTCCTCATTTATGGTTGCTGTGGCGTCAGCGACAAAGAACACACGATAATCATGACCGAAAGCATCTCTGGCCGTGGTTTCGCAACAGAGGTTGGTCATCAC
>JARRNM010000131.1:0-8828 GCA_037384945.1 Deltaproteobacteria bacterium | reverse complement strand
TTACCCGTCCGGAAATCTATTACGGCGAAGAAACCGAGGGTTTTTCCATTGTTCATACCACGACCAAAGAGTTCGATTACCCCAAGGGCAATCAAAATGTGTATGCCTCCTATGAAGGAAGAGGTGGCGTGCAAATCTCCAGTTTCTTCCGCAGGCTGGTTTACTCCTGGGATTTCCTCGACCCGAATGTCCTCTTCTCCACCTACATCACCAGCGACAGCCGCATCATGTTCCACCGCATCATTACGGATCGCGACTACACCATAGCGCCTTTCCTGTCGTATGATTCGGAGCCCTATCTCGTGGTCGGGGATGATGGTCATCTCTACTGGATCCACGATGCATATACCACGTCTAATATGTTTCCTTATTCACAGCCTTATCTCCAAAAGAGGAATCAAGCCGGACCGAACTATATTCGTAACTCCGTGAAGGTTGTCATTGATGCATATAACGGAGACGTGTCCTATTACGTAATCGATCCTTCCGATCCTCTGGTGCAGACCTACGGCAAGATCTTTCCCAGCTTGTTTAAGCCGATCAAGGACATGCCCCTCTTCTTGAAGAAACATATACGCTACCCTATGGACCTGTTCACCATTCAAGCTCAGATGTATGCTACTTACCACATGACGGACCCCCAGGTCTTCTATAACCAGGAAGACCTGTGGAGCATACCGCAGGAGATTTACAAGAACACGCAACAGTCCATACTGCCCTATTACATAATTATGCGTTTACCGGACACCGCCTCCGAAGAGTTCATTCTGATGCTTCCCCTGACTCCGTCCGGCAAGGACAATATGGTCGCCTGGATGTGCGCCCGCTGCGATGGGGATAGTTATGGGCAGCTTCTTATTTACATGCTGTCCAAAGAGAAGTTGATCTATGGTCCAATGCAGATCGAGGCCCGAATCAACCAAAAACCGGATATATCCTCGGAATTGACCCTGTGGGGGCAACAGGGGTCCAAGGTTATTCGCGGGAACCTGCTGATCATCCCCATTGAGCATTCTTTCATATATGTAGAGCCCGTCTATCTCCAATCGGAACAAAGTGAAATGCCGCAGCTGAAACGGGTGATCGCGGTCCACGGAAATGAATTGGAGATGCGTAGGGATCTGGACGAGGCCCTGCGGGCTGTCTTTTCAGTAGCAGGGGTGCCGGAGGAACAAACAGCTAAAGCGCTCACCCAGCTACCTACCGGTCCGGTTCCTGCCATGGCACAGAAGGCTCTGGACCATTACAACAAAGCCCTGAATTACCTCAAACAGGGCAACTGGGGCAAATATGGCGAGGAACTAAGCCAGATGAAACACCTCCTAGAGAATATGGCAGGGAAAAAATAGGTCGCCGTCAAGTGATTACGGGAAAATGGGGGATGTTCTTAAGTAACTAAATAACTCCAGCCGTTGAAATTGCGGACTGCGGATTTGCGATTTGGCATAGGGCAGAGGCCATGGAGGAAGGGGCGGGGAATTTCCGCCGAGACCGGCTCAGGGAAAAGTATTTACTATGAGAGGTTCATTGCGTTTTGGTATGGTTCTAGGCCTTGCGGAACTCATAACGTTCGTCGCAGCCTTCAATCTTACCACCCACAGATCGGAGGGAACTGCGGCTTACGCAGAGACCGGAAAAGGAGTTATCGAAATGACCTTAGAAATTACATCCCAGGCATTTTCTCCCGACGAAGAGATTCCATCCAAATATACCTGTGACGGTAAAGATATCTCACCAGCTTTAGGGTGGTCCGGGGTACCTGAAGGAACAAAGAGTCTAGCACTGATCGTAGACGATCCCGATGCACCTGATCCTGCCGCACCCAGGATGACCTGGGTCCACTGGGTGCTTTACAATATTCCTCCCAGTGCTACCGGCTTGCCTGAAGCTATGAAGTCCCAAGGTCTTCCCGAGGGCACTAAAGAAGGGCTAAACAGCTGGCAAAGCACGGGCTATCGCGGACCTTGCCCTCCCATTGGCCGCCATCGCTATTTTCACAAACTGTATGCCTTGGATGCTGTCCTGCCGGACTTGGGCAAACCGGGAAAAAAGGATCTTGAGAAGGCTATGGATGGCCACATCTTAGCCACAGCCACACTGGTGGGAACCTATGAGCGCAGCGGGTAATTAATCAGAGGTCCCTTCTTGCTTTTTAATGGCTCGTAGAGAGGGTTGTGCCTAGTGCGTCTGTAACATACCTCGCTCATTTTCGTATACCAGCATGAGCAAAAAAGAAGTTACTTCTTCCAACGAGCTGGGGAAAGGAGACAACGAGGGGACACACCTTGGATGTTAATTTCTAATGAGAGATTATTTCACCGCTCCGCAGTTATGTGATATGCTAAGATGTAACACTCTTTCTATGGAAGCCTACTAGACTATAAATAATGGAGCATAAATCATGGCTAAGAAATCCAAGTGGGTCAAGCGCCACATAAAGTGCCCCGAAGGAAGGGGCAGTCACGAGCTTTTGGTAGAATTGCGCGATGAAAGTGGAAAAGAAGTTGTGAACGCCATCAGTTGCGACAATCCGTATCTGCGGGATCTGAGCGGCGGTGATTGTCAGTGGGCATGCTGGGAGCAAGTCTCCGAGAACAAAGAGTGAGTGCCCTGATTAATAGTGAGGGCCAGTGCCGACGGCTGGCTCAGTAAGAATCAGAAGCAGACTTCGCCACTGCTCAATCTGCTGTGCAGGCCTGTCGATTTTGAAGTGAGTTTCCATTAAAGGGGCGTAAACCGCAGTTTTGCCCTGCCTGCCCTGGACTGCAGAGCAAACTACCTGATGTGATCTCACTCTTGGAACGTGGTGGGGACCAGATGGGCCCTCACTTCTCTCACCCCGGTAATTTTTGCGGTAAGGGCTTTGATGTCATCGGTAATTTGAGCCTCCTGCACTCCGGTTGCCCCACATGGACTGTGGCCACCCCTCCATACACTTCGCTGCCATCAACCACCTGCACCACCTCAACTCGGAGCCCCTCAAAAGGTCTGAGAAGGTCGACCAGGAGCCTTTGGTCGGGAGCGGCAACCGGCCTCAACGGCTGACCAGGCGAACTTTGACCTTGAGCCCACAGATGTTATCCACGACCTGGTCGACCTTGGCGATCAGCCTCTTGTCTTCCGCCCAGGGGCCGCCAATACGAACCAGGATCTCCCCTTCCTCGACTTCCACCCTGGCGGCGGGGATTTCATCTACCAGAGCAGCCTGCACCTGGGCGGCCAGAAGCAAGGTATCCACCGCCTTTTGAGACTCGGCCGTGGTCTGGAGGCAAGGCTGCTCCAGGGCCTTGCAGATAATGTCCACCGCAGCATCCGTGGTTAGGCACTTTATATGGAGAACCAGGTCATAGAGGCTCGGGTCCCGGGTATCAATCCCATAAAGATGGGAACTCCAGCGATACCGTTCCTGATCATCCTTTCTCAAGATCTCCCGGGCCTTCTGGGCCGAGATGTTTTGAGACCTCATCTCCTCGGCTACCCGGACTTCCATGTCCACGAGAACTCTCACCCTGAGGGCATGGGAGATGCCCTGCACGAAGAAGTGGCCGGCCAACCCGTGGTAGACCACATTGTCCCTCTGGAAATGGTGTAGCAGCGCCTCGCGCACATAAGCCACATACCTTTCCTTACCATAGGTTAACCGCTCGAGTATGGAGGGAGCGTCGTGGATGGCGCGAGCCAGCTTGGCTTCGGGGATGTTGAAGTGTTCCGAGGCCTCCAGAATAATCTCCCTGGAAATACATTCGTATCCTAACCGCTTCGCAAGTTCTTCCGCCACCTCTCTGCCATGGCTGAAAGACCCTCGTGAGATTGTAACTATGGACATTGAGCACTCCTCTTGCACTTTTGGTTATCCTGCAAATTAGCATAACCCAATCAGCCCAAGGCGCCAATAAGCATCCTGACCCCGGCGAGGACCAGGGCAAAGGCCAGGGCGCGGATAATCCACGACCCCTTGATCTTGTTGGAAAGGTATGCCCCCACTTGGGCTCCAACCAGCACTCCTATGCCCAGGGCCGCGATGCGGTGTGCTCCATGGTGAAATGATCCCAGCCAGATGTGCACCAGGGTCGCATTAAAGGTCAGGATGGCCACCACAAACTGCGAGGTGGCAGTGGCGACGGCTACTGGGAAATTGAGGAGGTAGGCGAGTATGGGCACCACCAGACTGCCGCCGCCGATCCCCAGAAAGCTGGCGAGGAAGCCCAGGACGAGGAAGACGCTTATCCCCAGGAGTGGACGAAAGGTGTACTCATAAGATATGCCATGGGGCCTCACCAGGGCCCGGGTCATTCCTGAAGAGGGTTGGGAACGTCTGGCCCCCTGTTTCCCGGTGTCCGACTTTGGCCTGAGAAACATGAATAAAGCCAGGCCGATCAAAAAGACGCTGAAAACTCCTTCAAACAATTTGCGGGAAATAGAGGCAGTGGTGAGCACCCCGAAAATGGAACCGGGAATCGTGGCAGCGGCAAACATCAATCCTGATTTATAATCTATCCGCTTCATGTGGGCATAGGCCCCTGTACCGGAAATTGTATTGATACAAACCACTGCGAGAGAGATGGCCGTGAGGTGATGGGCGGGATCATGGGGATAGAGTACCAGCAGCAGGGGCATCAGGAGAAAGCCGCCGCCGGCGCCGATAAGGCAGCCGTAGCCGCCGATCCCGAAGCCGAGAGCCATCAGAATAAGATACTGAGGGGCGGTCTGGTGCCAGGGCATGATGATAAACTCCGTTTCGGACAGCTGCGCCCCTTATCGCGTGGGCAAGGTACATCTCAAGATGGGAATCTCATAGAGGGCGACGTTTTTAGCTAACTGTCCAAGTCAAATCGCAGGGCGATTTTGTTGTAAAAGGTTGCAGCGGTTAACACATTCAGCAGAGAGATCTCAACAGGAGAACTCGACCCAACTGCGACTTGAACGACCTAAGCAGGCCTCACTCTAGAAGTGTGGTGGGCACCAAATGGACCTTCACCTCCCGCACCCCGGTAATTGTTCCGGTGAGGGCGTGAATGTCATCGATAATGTGAGCTTCCTGCATTCCCGAGGCCTTAACATGGACCAGGGCCACTCCGCTGTGGACGCTGACTTTCACGGTGGGATAGGTTTCTACGAGTGCGCCCTTGACCCTGGCGGCCAAAGCCAGATCGTCCAAGGCTTGTTGCGACTCCGCTGTGGTTTTGAACTGCTTGAGACCTGCGGTGTGACAAATGATATCCACCGCATCGTCGACCTTGAGTTTATGAATGTGCACCACCAGATCATACAAACTTGGATCCCAGGTATCGACTCCGTAAAGACTTCGACTCCACTCCCGCCGTTGGTGATCGTCTTTTTTCAGCCTTTCTAGAGCCATCTCGCGGGAGATATTTTCGCGCGCCATTTCTGTCTTTATCCTTTCCCCAATGTCAGCGATAATACGAACCTTGAGCACATGGGAAATATGCCGCACGAAAAAATGGCCGGCCAGACCGTGATAAACTACGTTGTCCTGCTGGAAATGTTCCAGAATGGCCGCTTCGATGTGAGCGAGATATCGTTCCCGGCCGAAGGTAAACCGCTCGAAAATGGATGGCGCATCATGGAGAACGTGAATCAATTTGATTTCCGGAATGTTGAAATCTTCCGAGGTCTCCAGGAGCACTTCCCGAGAGAGGGTAGCATAGCTCAGCCTCTGCGCCACCTTTTCCGCCACCTCTCTACCTTTGCTGAAGGAGCCTCTAGAGATAGTGATAATAGACATGGTGTTCTTTCGCTCTTCTAGCCTGGAGCCTCTGGCAACCAAACCCCTGGGTGGTGTGATGCCTCAGCACCAGTAATATAATCATAACTGTCTGGTTTTTCAGCTCATGGCGAAGTATCAAACTTAACCGGAGCATTTCTGCGCAAGCCTCAATCAATAAAATATAAATTGCTGCGAAAACCGCCATCAATGACCTCCGGGAGGTTCGGCTAAGCTTCGCTTCTTTTTGAAAATCACTCCGGTGAGCAATCCTGTAGCCATGGCAAGGGCAACCGCAAAAAATCCGTACAGAACCTCACTATCCCGAGCCAACGAGGACAGGAAAGCAGGAAATCCGACCATGGCAACTTCTAAGGGAAGGCACTGTTGCTGCACTGTTTGACCTTTCCCCACAGCAGTGAGACAGACCTGGTAGGTTCCAGGAGCAATTCGAGTGGGAAGCCAAAATGAAGTTTCAGCTAGATCATGGTCATCCCCGGCAGGAGAGAGCTTCACCTCGCCGGGGTAGACACCGTAGAGACCCTGACCCTCTTTCAGTCTGACGAATTCGCGAAATAGCTCGGATGAGGTTACCGCTTTCACTCGGCCTTTGAAAGACACTTTTTCTGCTAATGCCTCATAGCCCCATGAAGAATCGGCGGCTGGAGGCAACAACGACTTAGGGTTACTGCTGGCAGCCAGATACATACCGGGGGCGTTCTCAACATCCACTTCTCCAACATTCATCCACAGGTCCCAACGCTTGCCCTTTCGCATCAATTCCTGCTCGCTGACCTTGCCGATCACTTTAATAACGACCTCGGCTCCCTTGGGAACTTCAGCAGAAACCATCAGCTTCGCCCCGCTGAAGAATGATCCGATCTGGATTGGATCAGGAGTCACCCTGAGGTCTATGGATACAGCATGCAAAAGGGAAAAAGGACCCTGGAGAAGCAATGCTCCCAGCATAACCAAAATCCACCGCATGATCCTGAATCCGTTCGGCACCTTAAAGGCCTCCTTTGACGTCCAGCATGAATTCGGGCGAGAGAATGAGTCCCAGGAAGATTTTCATCATCACCAGGAGCACCACAATCGCCAGCAGGATTCTCAATTGTTCCGCCCTCAACCGGGCACTGAAGCGGGCACCGAACTGAGCACCTACACTGGATGCCAAGAGCAGCGTCAAAGCAAGTACCAGATCCACCACGTGGTTGGTCGCAGCCTGCATAACGGTCACATTGGCGCAAAGAAAAACCTCCTGAAATAAATTGGTGCCCACTACCAGGTGCATGGGCATGCGCAGCAGGTAAAACATCAGTGGCACCATGATAAAGCCGCCTCCGAGGCCCATGATGGCAGCCAGCGTGCCCACAAAACCGCCCACAGCAAAGGGCATCAGCGGCGAAATCGACACCTCCGACTTTTCGAAATTCATCTGCCAGGGCAACGCCTTCCCCAGACGGACGTAGGGTGGGACCTTGAGAGGTTCGTCGACGATTTCCGATTCATCAGGCTTCTTGCGCAGGCTCTGCAGGCTCTCCACCAGCATGAAACAACCCACAATCCCCAACATCACTACATAGGTAATCTTGATAAAAAAATCTGCGTCCCCGAGGCCTCTCAGCACTTTGATGATCTCGACTCCTACCGTGCCCCCCGCAAAAGTACCACCGAGGAGGATTATGCCCATTTTAATATCGACATTTCCCATCCTGTAGTGAGCAAAGGCTCCGGAAGTGGCGGCAGCGACGATCTGGTCGGAGTCCGATGCAGCTGCCACCGTGGGAGGAATGCCGGCCATGATCAGCAGCGGCGTCATGAGAAAGCCGCCGCCCACCCCAAACAGTCCGGAGAAAAAGCCGACACCACCGCCTAGCCCCAAGAGCAAAAGGATATTCACGCTATGTCGCGCGATGGGCAGGTAAACTTCCCAAATCATTCTCGTGTTCCGAGATGAAGGTTTGCACGATTTCAGAAGAGAAATGATATTTCAGGAAAAGAGGGTCTTCATTTTTCGCATTCCGAATTTTGCCCTTCAAGCGAGCAACTCCACGTCTGTATATAAGATCCTCACCAACTTGGTCAAGGAAATCCATAGGCAAACCAATTTAGAAAAAATAGCTAGTGTCTACCCGGAAACCATGTTGGTGGATGTCATTCTGAGGAGTCCCGCAAATGGCGGGACGACGAAGAATCTCGAGATCCTTCGCTGCCCTCAGGATGACAAGGCGGAAATTTCTTCGCGGAGTTCATCCTGAGTGAAACGAAGGGCTCAGAATGACATTAGAAAATTTCCGGATGGGCACTAGCCAAAAAGTCAGATGGTCGCAAAAACGGCTCCAAACCCCAGTCGATGGGTGACATTTTTTGGCGTGATCCGATCGCTTTCCTGTCTTTTTAATACATCTCTTTTCTCCAATAAATACAGAGAATACCCTATTTTTCTATCGGCACCAGTTATCGTATCTTGCAACTAACAAATGAGCGCTTCATCTCTATCCACAGCAAGATCAGCCAGAGGGTTTGCTTTAAACGGGGAGAGTGCATCTGGCTGATTCGTGTCACAAACATAATGAACCAATCTCGGGGAACAACTGAACCTTATTCGGGTTTAAACAATGCTAAATCTGAGCCTAGCTTCCACCTGCGGGGAATGGCGCCAGTGCCTTACCGGCTTCGGCAACCGATGACAAGGGACGATTAGGCTCGTTTCTAAAATGTATTTTTATCTAACGGAAGAAATGGTCGGTAGGACAAGGGGGGAAATGACCCTTGAGTTACCGGGGTGGATAAATGAAGAGAAGCAAACATGGGGTTTTGATCGGGTTGTGGTCTCTATGCGGTGCAGCCTTTCTCGGAGGCTGTAGCACTTTGCCCTTGCTCGATCCCAAAGGACCCATCGGCGATTCCGAGCGCTTTGTCATCATTGCTGCCATCGCGCTCATGCTGATCGTCGTCGTTCCGGTCTTTATACTGGCCTCCTGGTTTTCCTGGAAATACAGGGCCTCAAACACCAAAGCCACCTATAGGCCAAAATGGAGCTATTCAACCGGAATCGATTTAACAATGTGGCTGGTCCCCCTTGCCATCGTTACGACTC
>JARRNM010000130.1:0-8834 GCA_037384945.1 Deltaproteobacteria bacterium | reverse complement strand
GGAGGAATACCTGAAATTACAAGGTAGGTTCAAACATCTTTTCAAAAAGGGTGTTCCCACAGAGGAAGTGGCCGAGATTCAAGAAATTGCCAACCAGAATATTGAGAGGTTTAATTTGTAAGGATTAAGAAATCCCCCCAACCCCCCCTTAGAAAAGGGGGGGAGTTTTTGAGAAGTCCTTTCAAAAAGAGAAATCTTAAAGTCCCCCTTTTGTAAAGAGGGATTTAGGGGGATTTTGATACAACCAGTTTAATCACAAGGGGAGAGGTTAGTTGCTTATGGAAAAGCTACCTTTAGGATTAGCTCTGGATTTGCGCAATGTCGTTCCATACAAGACCGGTTCATGGCGAACCCTGATGCCGGTAAATATCATGCATACCCCGCCCTGTACCCAGGACTGCCCTGCAGGCAATGATATTCGTGGGTTTCTCAGGATCTTGGCAGAGAAAAAGGACTATGAAGAAGCCTGGCATGTGTTGACCCGAACCAACCCAATGCCGGCAATCTGTGGCAGGGTCTGCCCCCATCCATGTGAGGAGGGGTGCAATCGCCGGGATTTTGACACGCCTCTGGCCATCAACAGTGCGGAGCGCGCCGTGGGTGACTACGGTTTGGAAGAAAATCTGGAACACAAAAAGCTTATTGAGGCGCGAAAAGAGAAGGTGGCAGTAATCGGTTCCGGGCCGGCCGGCCTTTCCTGTGCCTTCCATTTGGCCAAGCGGGGCTTCCAAGTGAAGATATACGAAGGCTATAGTGAACCCGGCGGCATGATGCGTTACGGTATCCCCTCTTATCGTCTGCCGAACTACATTCTGAGACAAGAGCTTGAAAACATTCTCCGGCTGGGCATTGAGCTGGAGTGCAATGTCAAGGTCGGGGTCAATATACCCATGGATCAACTCATACAGACCTATGACGCTGTTTTTTTCGGTATCGGAGCTCAGAAGGGATTGTCCATAGATCTTCCCGGGGAAGAGAGCAAAAATGTTTACACCGGCGTGGAATTCCTCAGAGAAGTCAACAGTGGTAAGTATATGAACGTGGGTAAGGATGTGGTAGTCATCGGCGGCGGCAATACGGCCATGGACTGTGCCCGGGTAGCAAAACGCTTAGGCGCCAACGTAAGCGTGGTCTACCGCCGCACCAGGGTAGAGATGCCGGCGATTACAGCGGAAATCGATGAGGCCATGGAAGAGCGCGTCATGTTCCGCTATCACACCAATCCGGTGAAGATCATCAGTGATGACGACAAGGTGGTGGGCATCCTCTGCGTGCAGATGGAGTTAAGGGAGCCTGATGCCAGCGGTCGGGCCCGACCGGTTCCTATCCCGGGCTCTGAATCGGTTATTCCGGCGGACACGGTAATCCTGGCTACAGGTCAGGCAGTGGACTATGATGGTATAGAGGTGCAGAAAAGAGACGGCAAATGGATTGCCACCAGCGAAGAGCTCATGACCAGTGTGGAGGGAGTCTTCGCCGGTGGTGATGTGGTCCTTGGGTTGGAGACGGTTTCAGCTGCCATAGGTCAGGGAACCCGGGCTGCCTCTGCCATCGAGGACTACATCGACGGCAGTGTGGAAAGTCGGCTGGCACGACCGCCGGTTATCTACTCCAAGGACCTCAATACCTACTATTATCAGAAGAAGAAACGGTTCGAAAAAGAAGCTTTGCCCATTCACATGCGGCTGAAGCATTTCAAGGAAATCTATCCGCCTCTTGATCCTGAGGCGATTATTGATGAGGCTGAAAGATGTTTCAGTTGCGGACTCTGTTTCAACTGTGGCAATTGTTTTATGTACTGCCCGGACAATGCGGTCAAAATCTCTCCCAAGAGCGGGCTGTATGAATTTGACTTGGATTTCTGCAAGGGATGCGGTCTCTGCGCCAAAGAGTGTCCCTGCCACTATATCCAGATGACCCTGGAGAAATAACAAAGCATAGGGCAAAGAGCATAGAGCATAGGGTAGAATTGAAAGGCCATCCAATAAAGGATGGCCTTTTGTCTTTAAAATCCCCCTAACTCCCTTCAAAGACAGTTGAATATCGAACAGCAGAACAAGGAACCGCAGAATGTCGAAGTGAATCACTTCGATATTCGAAATTCCTTGTTCGATATTCTGCGGTTTAGAAGCTTCACGGACGGAGCCTAGCCCCTGCAAAATATTCCCGTTGAATAGAGGGAATTTTACTTAGAAATAGACCTTGAACTCCATGAAATAAAAATCGGGGAAGGTGCCGAATTCACTTCTGAGTTTAACCTCTCCGGAAGAATCTCTCGTGGGGCGGCCACCAAGATTTATGCTGGCTCCAAGTATGAGTTCCGTGTTATTGGAGACCGACCAGGTCAAGATGGGCTGGATTTGAGCAGATGGGTCGTCCCACGAATATAATGCGGTTAATTGACCGGTGATGATGGGTTCGAACTCATAGCTGATGAGAAAGCCAGTTAAGTCGCGGCTCATTTGCAGTATGTTGCCGCTGGCAAAGCGGGCGAAAGAAGCGTCCAGGTCATTGGAGTCACCTGCACCGTTATAGAAGTGCTCGATCTCAACTGTAAGGGTGTTTTCAAAGCGATGGCCAAAGCCAACCACACCGGTAAAACTATCTTCAAGCAATTCTCCTGCCAATGGGTAAGGGAGCGGTTCGCTATCCTGAGCCCAAAAGTAGGCAGCCTCTACCCGCGTTTCTACAGGTCCAATCTCACCCACTAAACCGCCACCGAGTTGATAGCCACCGTAGATCTTGCCACCCTGTACTGCCAGGTCCCAGCCTTGAAAGGTAGTAAAGGTCCTGGCAAGGATGGCTGAACCGTACCAAGATGCATTCAAGGTCCCGTGGTCAATGTACTTTCCAGAGGGGTCGAGTTCCCGGCCTGCAACTCCAATTAGATTAATGCCGGCAAAAGGACCAAAAGGGACGTCCATGCGCAAACCGTCCACTCCTGCCTTGTAGTCCCTATCAAACTGTCTGGGGTCGAAGGGAAGAAAAATGTCAAGGGGATTCCAGAAGTAGGCCTTGCCAAAGGTTATGGGTTGGCGCCCCGCGATAATGTCGGCCTTGGCAAGAGTCGCTTTGAGGTTAAATCTGTCCAGCCACATGGAAGCCGAATTATTGCTAGCCTTGTACCAATCCCAGGAAGCGTCCAGGGCCCTATAACGAGTGTCTGTTCCACCGGTGCCAAAATATAAGGCCCCCGTTTCCCGCCGGCTGCTGAAATAAGTATAGGACTGCAGCCCTTGCACCTCGTAATGTAGTTGATCGGTAGGCCGCCCCGCAGCTATAAGTCGCAAAACATTTTGGGAAGTTTGATCAGTGCTGTTGTTGTCGAAAAAGGGCTCGAAGTTGTAGTTATCTGTAAGGAGATTTGTGGTGCTCAGTCTGCCGTCCAAGCCGAAGGTGGACTCGGTGTCACCCACTAAACCCAAAGCCGTATGGGGATTGCAAAACAGGGCAGCGCAAATCGCGGCTGCAACTAGCTCTCGAAAAAGACGGAGGACAGAGGGATGTGAGATGCGGGATGTGAGATGTGGGATCTTTTCTCTTGTCTCTCTTATCTCACATCTCATATCACATATCCCACATCTGCCACTACCATTTCCTTCTTGTCCTTTATGGCCAAGCCACTCTGGGCCGAAAAATTGTCAATGGGCTTGGTCGTTGAAAATAACACCGTCCCGGAGTCGCAGGAGCCGACGTGCTCGCTTCATCACAGCCTCTTCGTGGGTGGAAAAAAAGAAAGTCACTCCTTTTTCTTCATTCAGCCTGCGCATAAGGTCCAGTAATGCCTTGCCCGTCTCAGAGTCCACATTAGCGGTGGGCTCGTCGGCCAGAACTAAACCCGGCTCTGATATTATTGCCCGAGCGATAGCCACCCGCTGCTGCTGGCCACCGCTAAGCTGCCGGGGATAGCGATTCTCCAAGCCTTCCAGTCCTACCTCTTTGAGCGCCTCTCTCACTCGCTCCCTCCTCTCGGCAGTGGGAATTCCCTGGAGCATGAGCACGTACTCGGCGTTCTCCAAAGCAGTGAGAACCGGAATGAGATTGTAGCTCTGGAAGATGAAACCAATTCTATCTCGACGCAAGAGGCTAAGTTCAGTCTTGGAAAGGGTATTTATTTCCCGGCCGTCAACCTCTACTCGTCCCGCGGTGGGTCGGTCGAGACCGCCGATTATGTTTAACAGGGTTGATTTGCCTGAACCCGATGGGCCGGCCATTGCGGTGAACTCACCGGCCTCAACCATTAGGTCAACTCCCCGCAAGGCGTGGGTGAGAGCATCTCCTTCCCCATAGTCTTTGGTTACCTTTTGCAAGCTAACAATGTTTGCCATGGATTCCTCCTATCGCAGCTGATCGACTATTGACAAGCGAGTGGCACGATGCATTGGAATGAGGCTTAAGATTAGCGTAGCTGCAAAGACAAGCCCCCCCGTACCCAAAAGGAGTCCTATGGTCACCCGGGCATGCATCTTGGTGCTCACGGCAAAGCCCGAAATGGTGATGCCCTCTTCTAATAGGGACCTCAGATCTATGCCCCATACTTGGACTGCCCAAGCCGCTAGGCCACCAACGACTAGACCGAGTACACAGCCAATGAGCCCCAAGTAAACCGACTCCAGGAGAATCTGAAGCCTCAGAAGCAGGGGTTTTGTCCCCAAAGCCAACAAAACCGCAAACTCACGCTGTCTTTCCAGTACAGACATAAGAATAGTGTTGAATATGGTAAAGAGGATCAAAAAGACGAGGATTGCTTGGAAGATCAAGTTTGAACCTCTGTCCAATTTTATGTAGGAGGCAATCTCCGGTATTACTTTCTGCCAGGGAAGGACTGCAATGTCTTGTTCAGACACCATCATTCGAATTTTCTGCAAAACAGCCTCCTGTGCCTGGGGAGTTCTCAAGACCACTCCCAACTGAGTGGCACCTTCCCTAGGAAGAGCGAAAAGGTGCCGGGCAAAAACAATGGGAGCCTGAATGAAGTATCCATCAATTTCCACCGAGCCTGTCTTAAAGATCCCCCTGACCCGGCACAGTTCGTCCACCAGATTACCGGCTGTATCGTTGGTGGTTATAACCATTTTTTTGCCCACTCCGAGCTTTAGCCGTTTGGCAAGTCCACTTCCGATCACAACCCACGGACCGTCGTGGTTATCCAGATATCTGCCCTCTACCATATGGTGGACTAAGGGCGAGGTGTGGAGTTCTACTGAGGGTTCTATCCCCATCAAAGTGACGCTAACGTCTCCCGAAGCGGATCGGGCTATGCCTTGGCCTAAAATGATCAGCTTGGTCCTTTCAACCTGGTCCAATCTTTCAATCTGGGACCGAAGAGATTCTGGAGCCTCGAACCAGATATCGACAGCCGGTCCACTCCGATACTTAGGGTTTTCCAGGGTGATATGGCCAGCTTGCATTCGAACGACTTGGTCTATGAATTGGGCATAAACGCCCTCGGCAATGGCAATAAAAAAGACGGTACAGGCCAGACCAAAACCAATGGAAATGATGGTGATCAGGGTCCGTCTGCGGTTACGCCATATGCTCCGCCAAGCCAGTCGAGCGATCATGATTGTTCTCCTAGATGTGAGATGTGCGATCTGCCATGTGAGATAAAATACTTAATTTGACAATGAATCCGATATCCCACATCTCATATCTCACATCCCACATCCCTCTCATGGTCGGTTTATAGCCTTCACCGGATCCAATCGTGCTGCCAGTGCCGCCGGATACAGGGAGGCGACCAAGCCAATGACCAGCATGAGGGCCACGGGAAGATAGACCATTTTGGCGCTGATGGTTGCTCTCCAAATAGGGTCAAAGGCTACACCGCCTACCGAGTAGGTGCCGGCGAAGATGCTGAGATCAAGACCGACTCCCTGTAGATAGTAGGAACTTGCCAAGCCAAATATTGTTCCCAAAATCGTCCCCAAAGCAGTCAGTACTAAAGCCTCGGTGGCAACATCCCTGATGATCCGCCATGGAGTGGCCCCTAAGGCCTTGAGAACTCCAAATTCTCGGATTCGTTCATAGGTTGCCATGAGCATGGTGTTCATCACGCCCATCCCAGCAGCTAGCAAGAAGATCAAGCCAAATATCAACATAGAGACATCAAAGAGATTGACCATGTCAGAGACCTCGGGCAGAAGTTGGCGCCAGGTCATTATCTCTTCTTCAGGGGCTGCGACGGAGAGGAGTTCTGTTAGTTTCTCCAGGGACAATCTCTCTCTGGAATTCAGGGCCACCTCATGAATCCGGTCTCCTGAAACAAAGAGTTCGACAAAATCTGCTGCATGGATAATGGCAGCGTTGCGATCGATGCTGTCTCCCACAGGCTTGAGGATGCCGGTTACTGTGTAGAGATCGTTACCGAGAGAGCCATCGGCAGCCTGCACTACAACTACGATCTCTGAGCCGATCTTGGCCTGGAGAGACCGAGCTAATTTCTGGCCCAGAACCACACCCCGCTGGCTAGTCGGTGGGAGAAAGCGACCCTCTTGAAGATGTTTTGCCAGGTCAAAGGTGGTCCGTTCCAGATCCGGCTCCACCCCCCAAAATCGGGCCCCAGCAGATTTGGTTCCAACCGCCACGAGTCCATAGCCGTAACGGCGGGGTGCGGCGGCGACGTTCTTCTCTTTTGCAGCCCGCAAAATAAGGTCGGGCCGCTTCAAGGCCTTGTAGATTGAGTGATCTGCTAAATACCCCTGGGCGTGGACCTGAACCTCGCCAACCACGAGATTCGTAGCATTGGATATAGCGTGCTGCATGAGGCCGTCCATGAGCCCATAGCTGGCTATGAGGATGGCAGTGCTCAAGGTCACGGCAGTCAGGGTGATCAAAGTCCGCCTAATGTTGCGCCAGAGATTTCGCCAGCCATATTGAAGAGTATTCACCAGTGTTTCCTTCCAAAAACCACTATCTTTGCAAAGTCCTCAAGGAGAAAAAGTCGTCGTCCAGGCCAATATCGAATTCCATCTTCTCATAGCGGACTATCGTAGATTCATCCGGTTTTTCCTCCGGGACCATAGTCACTACCGCAGGCAGTCGCCGTCCACCCAGCTCTGACACTTGCGAGAAAGTCATGGTCCGGGCAAGCCGGAGATCCTCATCAAAGTATTTGATAGACAGCGGCAGATAGTCCTTCAGTCGCGCTCTAACCAAAACCTTACCCCAGACTACCGCTGCTTCCGGTTTGGGATGACAGGTGACCTCCACAACTTCCTCACCCGCATCTTTGCCTACAAAGGTAATCTCGAAGGTGTAGTCGTCAGCCATGCGGCTCTCCTTGACCAGATCATCGTTGGTAAAATGCGAGCCCATCCAAGAGGCGGCCATCATGGATGAGGGGAGTTTGATGACCCTGTCTACCTTGGGCAGGTAGTTCCAGATGTCGTTGCCCGAACGCAAGGTTGTTGTGCCTTTCTCTTTTTTGGGGGCGAGTATGCGAACAAGTGATTTGTCTTTGCCCTTGCTCCACATCTCTAGGGTTAGTGACCGCTTCCAGTGAGCGGTGGCCACAGTCATGGTGGCAAACCCGTGACTCGACCGGCTTCTAAAAAGATCATCGACCTTGTCCAGGATCTGTTTAGGGGTCAGGGGTTGTTCCTGCGCCTGTAGAAGGGAACTAACGGGGAGCAGAGTTAGGAGGCAGACTATTAGAAAAGCACGGTTCAAAAGTTCTCTTATTCCTGATTTCATGTCCTCACTCCCTCGGCATGGCTCTAGGATGAAGAGACAACCTGGGGTTTAGAAATCAAACCGTTGATGAGAACGGTCATGAATTTTCTTGAGGTGGTCAAGGGATCAAAGCCCTCATCAAACCAAGCTTGCAGGAGCAGGGCATCCCATGCTCCCACCAAGGCAGCGGCAACTGATTCGGCATCAACTTCGGGCTGAAATTCGCCTGTCTCTATCCCGTCCCTGATGAGAGCTGAAACGATCTGGCGAAAGTCTTTATAACCTTCCTTAAAGGCCCCTTTGAATCTCTGCCGCATACTGGAAGAGGCCGAAGCAGACCAGAACTCCATAACCAGTGAATACATATCCAGCATGTCGAGCCAAGATCTCAAAAGTGCATCGTTCAGAGCCATAAGTCGCTCTGGTGCAGATCCTCCCAAAACAGAAACACTGACCTTGGCTTCTGTCTGAGTCATTCCCACGAACCATTTGAATACTGCAAAGAAGAGGTCCTGTTTGCTGGGGAAATACTCGTAAATTGTCCCCTTACCTATCCCTGCTTCCCTGGCTATGTCAGCTATGAGCGTGCCACTGTATCCCTTATTGGCGAATACTCTGGCCGCCGCCTCAATTATAAGAGAGGTTTTACCTTGCTTACGGTCTTTGGCTTCCATTGGCTGTGCCTCCATCAGACCGACCAGTCGGTCGGATAGATAGTATAATATTACAGCATATTATTCAAGTAAAAAAATAAATGACCGATCAGTCGGTCAGAAGTTTTGTGAGTGGTAAATCACTGGTTGAAACAAAAGGTGTCTAGCCCGGATGTTTCATGAATCACTTGCTGCGACCGTGGATATGGCCCTCCTTCCGGTCGTCCTCGGGTGTCGCACCCTGCGACGTACCGTTGAGGTACGGTTCGGGTTCAACACCCTGTGGTTGCCCGGTGGCACGTCCATCCTCACGGTCTCGCGACAGCAATTCATGAAACATCCGGGCTAGGCTGGGGATCAGGAGACCCGTTTTCACTTGGTATTTAGGGTGCCCGGAGCCCAGGAATCTCCTGGGGGAGGATGAATCCAATGTGGACTTTCTTGGAATATAGCGTTAGGATAAAAAAATACACTACATTCAGAGTCCGGGCTGCGGGCTTGCAGCCG
>JARRNM010000129.1:6346-15269 GCA_037384945.1 Deltaproteobacteria bacterium | reverse complement strand
ACAACGCGTTTGGTCCTACGACTCACTTCCAGTGCCAAACGAAAGACAGCTGAGAGCTCTTTTGCCTGGTAGGAAATCAATTTGTCCAAAAAAGCAATCTCCTCTTTGCTTCGCTGACCCCAAGAATGGATAAGGAGGTCTCTATCCGGTGAACTTGTATTAGTGGAATAGATGTTCACTTTTGCACAGGATGCCAGGTCTTCAAGAGATATCATTTTGGCCCAATATCTGAGGGACCCTCTAAGAGTGAAACGCTTGCTTGCCGCAAGGGCCTCACAGATTTCTCTGGGGGAAAGAGTTTCTCTGGCAAGAAAGCGCTTGGTCAAACCAGGCTTAAGGGGGCAGGAAAGGCGCCGCGCTAATAGGGACAAAAGATTTCTGCGAGCAGCACTGGATAAGGGACCGGAGAGAAGGCTAGAGTCCCGATGCCAAACTGATGAAGAGTCCTTGAGGATAACCTGCAGAAGGGTGGCAAGGGGACGGCAATCTTGAGGATTTTCCATAGAGGAAATCAATTCCGCCACTGCCTGGCGTAGTGAATTGTGCTCATACCATTTCACAGGTAACCAGTCAGGCAACCAGCGGAGCAGTCGGAGAAAATGGTTCAACTCATCTTCAATAGGAGGGCTGAAGATCAATACCCTCGTGGCTTGGCGCACCTCCGAGCAGGTATCAACCAAGCCCCTGGCAAGACAGACGAGATCTTCTCGGCTAGATTGATTATTTGGAGCTAAAAACCGCCGGGCAACCTCGAGAAGATGGGGAGCCTTGGCCTGCAGAGCTGTCAGTAAGGGGCGAAGGGGCTCTGGATCATTAAATTTCCAGATTTCCATGGGAGTAATCTCCGCCAGCGACTTTACATAATTAGAAAGAGGATTATATTAATTAGTTATCAGTTTGTTGGCAAGGGAACAAGGACAGGAGTTTCCGCAAAAATATTTTAGAGACATCGGCCACGGGGAAGCTACTCCACAACGGGCCTGATTGATTCCTGCTAAAGCAGGATTCGCAGTGTAAGCAAGGCAACCGAATCTCTATGCAGTTCGCTCGGAGTTCCCAGTCCCGCTAAGCGGGACTGGGTTGGTGCTTGCTGATCCATTTTCGCGGCATCTATTGGCAGGGTTCCTGCTTAGTGAGCACCATATCTTCATGCAGACCCTCGCAAGGCTGAGAGAATGAAGATCGGTTGCTCAGATGCTCGTTGTTTCGCAGCTTCCCCTTTTGGCCTTTGCTAATGTCTCTTCTGAGTGACCTGCCCTGTTGAATCCCGCCTTCGGCGGGTCCGCATAGCGGAATTCAACAGGGCTGACGGAAGGCCTGTGTCACTTCCCCGGCTGTGCTTGGGGGAGCCCCTGGTCCCGTTCCTTAGGAACGGGGAACAGGGAGTGGGCGCCATCCCCCGGCCACAGCTGGGCTAGAAGTGACCAGACCGTGAGCTCTGGAACGACAGAAGGGACATCAGCAAAGGCCACTTTCATTTGCAAACCAGTGCAAACTGGCTCTTAAACGCAATTTAGAAGAATGATCCAGTGATTTTTGGGGAAAGTTTTGAACAGGGAGGGAGGAACTTTGAGCATAGCTAAATGTCTAACAGCTCATAGGAAGTTAAGCCTCAAGTTTACCAGTCCAGTGGCGAAGTAGCCGGGACCAGACAAATATTTCAGATTGGCTGTTTTGTGAGTTTCGAAAGGAGATGATATGGCGATGAATATCTCAAAACCCGGCCATCTCAAGCAGTATGGGAGAACCCTTTTCTCAATTGCTCTGGTGGCCTTGTTGGTCTTATCTGTGGGGCCAACTTTCAGCTTTGGGGCAGAGAAGGCAGCGCAACCTTACGCAAACGCCCCTGCTTCTTTCACGGAACTGGTGAAACGAGTTGGACCAGAAGTGGTGAATATCTCCACCACCAAGGTAATCAAACGGGGGCCCATGCCAAGGGCGTTTGGCAACGAAGGACCGTGGAGGGACTTTTTCGGGGATGATTTTTTTGAGCGGTTTTTTGGACACATTCCCAAGGAGCGCAAACAACGTAGTCTGGGTTCAGGGGTTATCATAGATCCCCAGAAGGGCTACATTCTCACCAATAACCATGTTATAGCCGGTGCCGACCAAATCACAGTTCGTCTAGACGATGGCAAAGAGTACACTGCTGAAGTGGTGGGTAAAGATCCAAAGACAGACCTGGCTTTAATACGAACCAAAGCTGCCCTGGATGTAGAGGCTGGGGCACCATTAGGAGACTCCAGTAAAGCTGAGATTGGCGAGTGGGTCATGGCCATTGGTAACCCCTTTGGACTTGAGCGTACAGTCACTGTTGGTATTCTGAGTGCCAAGGGAAGGGTTATCGGAGCCGGGCCTTACGATGACTTTCTCCAGACTGACGCGGCGATCAATCCCGGCAACAGTGGTGGTCCTCTGTTCAACATGAATGGTGAAGTCATAGGAATCAACACAGCAATCGTAGCCAGTGGCCAGGGTATTGGTTTCGCCATTCCCATCAATATGGCCAAGGATTTGCTGCCCCAACTGGAAAAAGGCAAGGTGACTCGTGGCTGGCTGGGGGTTAGTATCCAGGAAGTCACGGACGAAATCGCCAAATCCTTCAAACTCAAAGATGCCAAAGGGGCTTTAGTGGCCGAAGTAATGGATGATACCCCGGCACAAAAAGGGGGAATGGAGCGTGGCGATATCATCATCAGCTTCGACGGCAAAGATATTGAGACACCGAATGAATTGCAAAGAATCGTTGCTAGTACACCCCCTAACAAAAATGTCAAAGTGAAGGTAATAAGAAACGGTAAGACTGAAACGCTCACCGTAAAGGTGGGGACCATGCCTGGGGAGACTACCGAGACAAAGGAAGCCGTTACGACTGATCTCGGTCTCACGGTGCAGACCTTGACTCCGGATCTGGCTGAGCAGTTCAACTGGTCCCGAGACGAAAAAGGTGTGCTGATCACCGGCATTGATCCCGGTGGAGCTGCAGATGAGGCCGGCTTGCGTCGCGGGGATCTGATTAAAGAGATAGACCGCCAAGAGATAACGACCACAAAGGACTACGAGAGAATACTAGGGAAGACCAAGAAGGGAGAATCCGTGCTCTTGCTGATCAAGCGAGGGACCAGGACTTTTTACACAACCTTGACGGTAGAACAAGGAGAGTAGAAGTCCGAGAAATCAGGACTAATTTTAACGGGCGGGGCAATACCCGCCCTTTTTTTCTCTGTGACCCCTTGACGGCAAAAAAATGGTGATTAAATTATTACACAATAAGGTTTAGTATATTGAAATTATTAAATAAGGAGGTAATAAACATGTTCGAACTGGTACCTTGGAGGAGAAATCGCGGAGCTCTAGCCGGGCCGAGAAAGGATTTCTTCGACTGGTTTTTTGAAGACCTCAGCTTGCCAGATTTCTGGACAGCTGAGAGAGAGTGGGTGCCGGCCTTTGACCTCTCCGAAACTGAAAAAGAGGTTATTGTCAAAGCTGAGCTTCCAGGCATGAACGTCAAAGACATCGACATCGCTCTTACCGACGGCTTGCTCACCATTAAGGGCGAGCGCCAACTGGAGAAAGAGGACAAAAAGGAAAACTATCATCGTGTTGAGCGGCAATTCGGATCTTTTTCCAGAAGCTTGAACTTGGGAACAAAGGTTAGAAGCGACGGTATTGAGGCCACTTACAAGGACGGCATACTTACCGTCACTTTGCCAAAGGTTGAAGCAAGCAAGCCTAAAAAGATAGAAGTCAAGAGTTAATCCTTCTCGCATGGGCTGGAAAAGGCGGGGTAATGGCGTTTAAAATGTGCAACAGTAACCAAGAGGCCTGCCCCGCCGCTGCTCTTGAGGGCTGAGTAGTTTCAAAATCACTTGCTATGCAGGTGGTATAGTTTAGCTTTGCTTGTCAATTGATAATATGCGAATGGGTTTGAGGAATGACCAGCTGAGACATAAATCCCCCTTTAGGAGAGGGGGATATTCTGAAGTGATTAGGTAAATTGCCACCCTTTACTAAAGGGGGGTTGGGGGGATTTTGAAACGGACATTGCACTGACCTTTGTTGCTGTGAGCCCCCTATGGGGTCGCCTCATGGGCCAAAGCCCTCCCGGCGTCGGGAGGGATGTTTTACTCATTCCTTCAAGTCTTCTATCTATGGGGAGTCAAGTGCATAGGAGCTATTTCATTACCCGAGAGGTGTAGAGCAATGAAGAGAAAATGGAGAGGATTTTCCCTGTATTTACCCGGCACTATTTTCCTTGTGCTTGGTATCCTCGTTGTTTTGTTTCCAATGTTATTAGTTGCCCTAATTTCTGCTGGTTTGCTGCTTATAGGCTTTATGGGAATTTCAGTCGCCCATAGATTAAGAAAGCTGCGACAAGGGGCAGAGTGGACTGTTGTCTGGGAGCCTGTCGAACCATTCGTAGGAGAATGGTTAGATAGGGTGTTTCTCTATCGACGGTGGTAAATTGGCCACTAATTAGCCCATGCCTTTGAGGAAAACTATGACAGAAACTATCATAGTATTCATCATTGCCGGAGTTGCTTTCGCTCTATCGGCGAGGTGGCTCTACCGTATTGTTGCGGGAAGGTCGGAAGGTTGCGGATGCGGAGAGAATTGCGGTTCTGCGGCGGCGTCAGGCGACGGCATCAAGGATGAGAAATGCCGCCCGTGAGGTTGAGAAAGCTCCTCCTGAGCGAAATACTGCGGAAATTTTTGTCAACTCCGTTGACAGACAACCCACCTTATTAGGGGTTGCAGGGCAGTTCCTTTAGAAACCGGCAATCTGTGACCTTTCAACTTTGCGAGGCCGCTTCATCCAAAAAGTAATATTCCATGTCCTTGATAGGAACTTGATTCATCTGCAGTCCCAGGGTTTCACTGTCTATCCCCAGACTCAGTCCGAGAAGTTGAGGATAGAGTATGGATGGTAGTTGATGCTCTGCTCCCCGACGAGAGACCATGATTTTCTGAACATGATCGAATTGAATTTGGCAGTAAGAGCAGGCAACGCAGAGCAAATCCGCCGCAGCTTTTCTGGCGTGTTTCAATTTGCTCTCAAGTAAGTCAAGGGAAAGTTCTTCGTTTACGCCCCACAATGGGGACCCGCAACACTCAAGCTTCTTGAGCCAATCAACGCTCTTGGCCCCCGTAACCTCAACTAGTTCGTCAAATTTCGTGGGAGAGTTAGGCCGGTCGAAGTTAATGAGTTTGCTGGGACGCAATATGCGGCAGCCATAGTGAGTTGCAATGTTTAAACCTTTGAAGGTACGTACGACTTGCTTGCTTATGGCTTCAATGCCTATGTCGTCGTAAAGCACCTGGAGGAGGTGTTTTGGTTTGATATCGCCCTCGTAGGTCAAACCCTCTTTTTCAAGGGTGGCGTTGACCTCCTTCCTTATGGAACCATTACTGTGCAACAATTCTTCTATGTGTTTCATAGTTCCATAGCAGCAGTTGCACACCGTGAGTAAATCGAGGTTCTCCCTTTCAGCTAGCGCCAAATTCCTGGCAGAAGAAATAACGTAGGCCTTGAAATTTATGTTCCTCAAGGGATAACCACAGCAGCCGAATTCTTCGACATCCACCAGACCAATGCCTAGTTTACCGAGCACCGCGTTGGTGGACCATTCGTATTGCTGCAACACTATGGGAGTAGTACAGCAGCGCAGCAAGGTGTACTTCATGATTGCATCCGTCCTTTATCTCTTGTCTGTTTAGTGAGTTTTTCCTTGGCGCGCGTGACCGCAAGGTTTTTCAGTTCGTAAATGATGTCAGCGACACACACTCCCTGAGGGCAGTGCTCCTGACATTGATAACACCCCAGGCAGTCCCATAGCATTCTGGAACTGAAGACCAGATCCCACAATCCCATTCCTGCGGCGTGCATAATCTGATGAGGCAGAAGACCCACGGCTTCACTCGGCTTTGCATAGTTGCGAACCACCGGACAGGCATTTGTGCATGTAACGCAGCGGAAGCAATGGGAAAATGTGGTGGCCTGGGTCGATTTAAACACCTTGGGGGAGAGACCGTCGTCCCTGGGAATCAAAGGAGTGCTGCTGTCCAGCATATGCAAGGGAATACCATTGGGATAAATGTTCTTGAGGGCTAACTCAATGGGCTCGGCGTAATGAGCCTTTTCGGTATCCAGGGAATCCTGCATCAGTCCACGGTAAAGAGAGAGCGGGGAGAGAACAAAAAATTCGGGTTGGTGTCTTTGCAGCAGAGCCTCCCTAACGCTGAGCCACAATTCCTGTAGATTAATTCCGGCAGGGCAGACCACAGTGCAGCGGAAACAATTGGTACAGAGATGCAGTCCCTCTTGTATGCTCCTGATTTTCTCAGGGCTGAGTTTCTTACCCCTAACCAGCGCTTTTATTGAAGGTATCTTCTCCGATGGCAGAATATTGACATTGCGCAGGGTTTCAAAGACAACGCCGACTCTACACTGAACACTGCAGGTCCCGCAGTGCATGCAGGCATCCAACTCCAGAAGTTGTCTGGTGGCAACATTGGCCGGAAGCGATGTTTCCTTGTCCATAACCGAATTGGCCAAAAGGCTCAGCGGAGTGGTGAACATGTGGAACATCTTACTAAAGGGAAGGTAGGCCAAGCCGAGCATTAAAGCCAGGAAGTGGATGTACCACAAGATGGAGCTCGCCTTCGCCTGGTCCAGGGTAATGGCTAGGGGTTTGGCAATTCTGGAGAGAGTGTAGCCACCGAAGGCCCACTGAGGCCTCGAGTGGCATTGGCTGCAGCTCAGTTCGTGGGCTTCTTTGCCAGCCTGCAAGGTTTCAGCGTCAAAGGGGCCTTTGACCTCAGGTGAGACCACGCCAAATTTGGCTACCCAGTAAGCCTCTAACGATTTAAGTTCTTCTTGGTCGGCTGCGACCGTGTACTCGTCCTCCATCTCTTGAAACTTGGAGTAGGAGGTTATCTTGCTAGCCTCCAAAAGAAAACCGGAAAGGATGATAACCCCCAGGATGATTATGGCGTAGAGATCCATGGGGCTGGTTCTGAGGCGGGGCACCTTGAGGACGAACCGTCTATATACTGCAATTACAACTCCCAAAAGTACCAGAACTCCGAAAAAATCTCGCAGAAAGAGAAAGGGGTTAAGGGTCGGATAGTATTCCGGGAAAAGAGAAGAGGTGACTATCTTGTCGAGGCCGTGCATGAGGAGGAGAAGAATAAAGCCGTAATATATACACATATGCATGGCCCATTTGAGAGAGTCTTGTTTTAGCACTTTGACCTGCAGAATGACATCGAAAAGGAAGACCCTGAGCAGGGTAAATACCTTCATACTGCATAGGGTCAGGGTAATTCCTCGGAGGGCTGCGAAAATCCTCGCCGGGGTGGAGATGTTTTTGGCGTTTATCCCAAGGGAGTATCGAAACCAGGAAGAGACCTTGTAGATGAGGCCAAGAGAAAAAATGGCCAAGGATGTATACAGGGCAATAGTAAAAAACATTAGTTTATGGCACCTCCCTTTAATCAGTTACAGAGAGCAGTCAACCCAGTGTCCACAATAAGAAGAAACGGTATTTCGGGGATTCCGATTATCCCCAAAGAATACGAGGGACACAATGACTTAAATATCATTGTGGATATTTCCTCTGTGAACTTTGTGTACTTTCTTATAAAAATCAACCATTGCTATTCTAGTTAGATAGTAGGTATTGTCGATGATCTAACAGCCTTTTTGTTGTATGTAACACCTGATATAGAGAAATACGTTGACCTGGGTCAACTCAGTTGTGCCCGGGTAGGGAACAAAAAGAAGAGATAAATAGCTGTGGCCCGCTAAAGGTTGCCCGGCTTGAGGAATGGACCTTAACAACCGGAGGGGCTAAGCCCGAGGTAAAGCACAACTGAGAGGCCGAACTCAAGAGAAGTGTAACATAAATACTAGTTAAAGACTGTATTTTGGCTGCAAAAAATCTTTCTAAGTTCAAGATTTGAAAGATCCTACAGGTGGGTTGCGACCTTGATGGCTGCCTAGCTGGCTAATCTTTTTCCTGCCTGCTACCTGCTGCTCGCTGCCCGCGGGACAAGGGCGCCCAATTCATATCCGGCCAGGTGATCTCCCGGGCATTATTGTAATAAGCCCCGTGGGCGCATGGTCGACAGAGGTTCGCCCCATTGATAACCACCTCGCGATGGTCTCTAACGGTCTGGCCGCAGCGACTGCACGAAACCTTACGCCGGGTCGGTCCAGGCAAATCAAACTCGCTCAATATCACCTCAACCTGTTGGACCCGAAAAAGTACGCTGTCCGGCATTCTCTGGTAAGCTTCGAGTTGCTGCTTGTATTTCTCGGGGATCTGCGGGGCATATTGGCAGGCCAGGTCACGTGCTTCCTCAGTGCAAATCACCCTGAAGGCTTTCATACTTTCCAGGTTTATGAAAGTTGCGGCCATAATGCCGTAATCCACAAACTTTAAAGATCTTCGCCCCAGCTTCGCGCCGGTTACGTGGGCGACTGCATCCCCGGCACATCTGTCCATTTCCACAAAGACGATACATTTTTTTATCTGGTCGTCACTGGTGGGATCATCAAAACCTCCGAGGCGGCAACCTAAAATGGCCATGCGTACGCCGACTACTTGTCCAGGACAGAGATGACCATGGGCTGCAGCCGACGAGGCCAACAAATCTGCAAAAGGCTCCATGCCTTGTCCTCCTTGGTGAGTGAGCCGGGGGCGGACTAGGATAGGGTAATAATTTCTTCCCACCTTATGGTGAAATTAACGTAACCCGGACATTTCATGAATTGCTGTCGCGAGACCGTGAAGATGGCCGTGCCACCTGGCAACCATCCCGCGCTACCGCGGGATTGAACTCGAGGCGTACCAGAACGGTACGCCGCAGGGTGCACCACCCGAGGACGCCAGGAAGAACGGCCATATCCTCGATCGCA
>JARRNM010000129.1:0-6296 GCA_037384945.1 Deltaproteobacteria bacterium | reverse complement strand
TCTTTGGTAAAAATAGACTGTATGTTGAGGTTTAATGTTATGTCACTACCAGTCAACTTGACGACTGAGCTTCTTTGCATTCCACGCAGCGACCGTATTCGTCCACGCAGTCGCTGCAGTGAATTCGATGACATACCTTGCACTCGGTCATAACCGTGCTGGTATCGCCTTCGAAGCTCTCGTCACATGCCACACAGACAAACTTGAGATCTTCTGTCATTGCAAAACTCCTCTGGTTATTCTTTATATTTTTGTTGAAAAGAATAAAAACTGGATAAGGCAATCGCTGCCACTCCCATGAGAACTATATTATACACAGTTTTTGAACTTGACCTGAGAAAACTCCTCCCATTGACTCAAAAGATGACTTCTGTTGGCCAGGACGAAAGATTCGCCCCGGGTTTCAACCAACCTTTCCATCCAGTTAAGAAAGCGGACCAGCTGCCGAGGCTTTCCGGGAATTGTTTGCACCGCAAGTAGTTTCATGGCGTCTTCCAGACTCAAGCGGACCACCAGCGCCTCCTTTCCTCATTTTGTCAAGCAGAGGAGGGCTTCTCCTCCAACTCCCCGGCAGGTGAAATCGCCTGGTCCTCGGTAGAGGATCCGTTTTTGAGCAGGGCCAGTCCTTTGGTGAGCTCGAGCAGAACGCCCATGCCCTGTTTGACTTCGTTGTTACCGAGGGCAAACATGATACTGAAAGGGCCGACCTCTTTGGCCTGAGACAAATCCACGGAGACCGGGATTTCAGCCGCTCTGTGCAGGAGATTCACTGCCTGTGGGGCAGTGAGTTTCTTTGCCACTCCCACAAGATCCACCAGGCCGTTGCCGATCTGGTCAATGTCGCGGGGAGTGTAGGTTTGGCCGATTCTCTGTAGTACCCCAAGCATACTGGCCAAAATCTCAAAGACTCCCTGATGCTCGAGCGTGTCGAGGTAAACGATGGCCTGGGGAACCGTGGACTTTAGGAGAGGCTCAACTGTCCGGAGAAAGTCAATGAGGTTCTTCAGTTGGTCAACGGACCAGCTCATATTTCTGATGTTGCGCAAAACCTTTTTCAGCAGAAAAGTCAAATCTTCCAACTGAAAATCCGCCTCTATTTCCACCAGTCCCTTGATAAGTGCCTGGACCGTTTCGTTCACCCTGGGAGTGAGATCATCCCTCAGTTCCCTCACGGACCTGGCAGTGTCGGTCAAGATATGAATCTCCCTTTCCAGAGTGTCGAGTCGTTCCATTATTGCTTGATTGTTAGTCATACCCATACCCTCCCGGGCTATGCCGCCTGCCTGAGCTTGCCCGCCATGTTGAACTGGGCCTCCAGCGGCAGTTCAAGGCCTTTCATTAAAAGATTCCAGTACACCCACTTGAACATCATCTTGCCCCAATGGTTGCCGAAAGTCTCCCGCAACATGGTGAACGGTCCCAGCCCCGGGAACGGAAATTTGCCGGGCAATGGTTCCACCTCATAGTTGAAGTCGAGGAGAATGGCTTTCTCGAACCCGGAAGCCAAAAAACAAGTTGCATGGCCGTCAAAGCTGGGCAGGGGATCATGGCCGTCTATCTCGCGAACCAGGTTCTCCACAATAGTGTAGGACATGTAATGAGCCACCGAGCCTGCCTTTGAAGTCGGCGCATTGGTAGCATCTCCGACAACATAGACCCGATCGACATTCTTGGCTTTCAGAGTCCGTTGATCCACCGGCATGTAGCCCATGGGGTCGCCCATAGCGGAGTCCGTAATGGCCTTGTCACCAAAGTTGGGGGGTATAGATACCAGCAGGTCGTATCCCACCTTATCGCCTTTGTGTGACTCGATAGTTTTTTCCTTTGCATTCACTCTGGCCAGATCGAAATAGGGGGTAACCTTGACATTTTTCTTTCTGGCAAACTCAGCCAAAGCCTTTGCCGCCACCGGTTTGGTGAAAATGTTGTCGATAGGGGTTACGAACTCAATCTCCACCTTGTCCCGGACACCGTTCACCTGAAAGAACCAGTCGGCCATGAAAACAAATTCCATGGGAGCGATGGGACATTTATAGGGAAATTCGGCAATGTTCAAAACCACCTTACCAGAATCAAAGTACTTTAGCTTATCCCGTAAGGCCACCGCTCCATCCAGGGAGTAAAAGTCGAAGACGTCTTCGCGCCAAGCATCCATCATTCCCTCTACTTCCTGCGGGACGATCCTGCAGCCGCTGGCAATGACCAGGTAATCGTAATCGTAGGTGTCCCCTTTCTCCGTTTCCAGCTGGCGCTGCTCGGTGTCGATCTTGGTAACATTGTCGACAACAAAATCCACTCCTTGGGGTATGAAGTCGCGCTTGGGCTTGAGCACGTCCTCACTGGAGTACATGCCAAAGGGTATGAAAAGATATCCTGACTGAAAGTGATGTTGCTCCTCCTTGTCAAGCATGGTGATTTGCCACTCGCTCTCTTTCAACTCCTTGCGCAGGTTAGCCGCGACCATGGTGCCGCCCGCCCCTGCCCCTAAAATGACTATCTTTCTCATAACGATTTCCTCCATAAAGTGTGGGAATAGGTTTTTTGCACAGCCCAAAAAAACCAGCCTCCCCATAAGAGGTGTAAGGGACTCATTCTCAGTACCTTTTACACCTTGTGCCAGAGGCCTTGAGGTTTCGATGGGGGAGAGATTCTCTTTGCAGAGAGCCGTTACAGAAAAGCGCATGAAATGAAAGTCGGTGAAGTAACAAGCCTCATGGGCCGAGCATTAATAGCTGCTTGCCCTCCGCAGGTAGCGTGAAGTCCTTCCATGGGAGCGCAGGAGAAAGCTATAGGTCGTTGTTAGTCTTCTACCGATAACTCCGGCAACATGCTTATAGAAGGTGACACCGTCCGCGGGATGTCTCTCGAATATCCCAACTAGGTCCTGGTTTCTAATTCTCTGCAACTTGGTCGGGGCGGCACAGACCGCCGTGGCGGTGTAGACGTGATGGTCAACCAGACTGGACCAGCCGAAAGCGTCTCCCGGATTTTTCACCACGTGAGTAACATAGCCGTTTTCTCCAATACTCAACTCAACGCTTCCCTTGATGAGAATGTAAAAGTCAAGGGCAGCTTCACCTTTCTCAAACAGCACAACGCCCTCGTCATAGGACTCCTGCACCATAATTTCCTTGATTTCCTCTACAACTTGCCGATCCAGACCTCTTAAGAGATCAGCTTCTAACATAACCATGTTCGCCTCCTTGGGCCTATAGATTTAGTTAATCTCAAGTTGCTCAGAGCTTCAATGAGCAGAGAAGCTTGAGCTGAAGAAGCAGAAGTGGAAGAAAAGGGTGCGGTCTCAGAATCAAAAATTCGCAACCGCCTCTTCCTGTCTCCAGTCATTATAGAGATAGTTAAACTTGTCCTCGCAGCAGTCGGGACACCACTCAAATGAATGATCCACCCAGTTGCCGCAGGAACAGATCCATTGATCCTTCAGTGCATCGGCCAACATAGTTTCCCCTCCTCGAGCTTTAAAGTAGACAACTGATCAGGTTCTTTATTGACGGTTTCCAGAATGGTTTGCACCTGCGACACTGATTACCTTGACTGAAAACCTGGAATAATTTTCCGAGAAGTAAATAGCAAATTTGGGGTTTAGTACCACAATGTGGCAGCAATTCCTGTGCCAGCGTTACCTAACGATCAGTACTGATAATGGGGATTTACGCTGAGATGGAAGGAGGAGAAGAATGTAACTATAAGAAACTCCAAGAAAATAATTAATGATCTTTGGTTTTCCTCAGGCCGAATCAATCCTTCCAGGTGGTCCTTGCCACCAGGGTGGGGAGATGCTTTACATTGTTTGGATACGGGACAATATCTAGTGCTTTAGATGTTTATTTTAGTAAAACAGTAGGTTATGAGTGTAAGAATTTCGGACACTAATTCATCCCGGGCAACGAATGGAGAATTGAAAGATTACCCTGAAAGCAATAGGCAAGAAGAGGGAAAAAAACTTGCTCTGGTGCCACACTGTGGCATATAATTCCACCAAATTTTATTAGTTAGTGCCCATCCGGAAACCTGTTTTCCGGTTGTCATTCTGAGGAGCCCCGCCAATGGCGGGACGACGAAGAATCCCGTCGCTATTGGGTTGTCGGAAGATTCTTCGCGGAGTTTATCCTGAGCGACTCGACCTGAGCTCGTCGACAGGTCTTGCCGAAGGGCTCAGAATGACAATGTTGAGTTTCCGGATGGACTCTAGCTATAAATACGTACCACAAACTTAATAAGGGTGCTGCGAAGACAAAATGATTTGGTCACTGGGTTAAGGCAAGGGGATGGAAAAAGAAGAGTTCTCAAAAATTCGCCAGCGTCTGGGAAAATCTCAAAGGGAAATGGCTCAGCTTCTGGCAGTTTCTCTCAAGGCAATCCAGAGCTTCGAGCAAGGTTGGAGAAACATTCCAAGCCATGTGCAAAGACAGTCCCTTTTTCTTCTGGCCATGAAGGAGACCACTGATGGGAGGAAGCCTTGTTGGGATATGCAAGGGTGCCCTCCAGAAACCAGAGATAAATGTCCCGCCTGGGAATTTCACAGCGGACATCTCTGCTGGTTTATTAGTGGAACCATATGTCAGGGAGAGGTTCAGGGAAACTGGCAAAGCAAGATGAGGATCTGCCGAAAATGTGCGGTCTTTAAATCAATGCTCGACTTTAAGCCATAGCTCTCAGCCATGTCTGGCGAAAACTCCTTTTAGTCTTAGCCCCTTTCCATTATTCCATCATTCCAGTATAGGCCTATCGGGTTAGATCCGCATGCTTTAGATATTAGATTTGGATATCCACTGATATTTACTAACCACAGAGGCACGGAGAGCACAGAGAGAACTATATTATTAGCCCGCTCGGGAGACGGCGATCGGGCTAAATATCGCAGCCCTGCGGGCACGATCTAGTAACCGGGTGGCTTCGGGTCAACGGTTGGAGCCAGGCTAAAAAGCTTTCGGCGCAGGCGGAGGCTCTTTTCTCCGGCCGTCGTCTCCCGGCCGGAGAAAGAATACCGTCCTCTGTGACTCTGAGGTGAATCTTCGATCAGGCCTCCTCAGGCCTTCATAATGCGGAGCAAAGTCAATAGGCGTATTCCAGTATTGCAAATACAACCCAAGAGACGTGAGCTTAGGAAATATCCCCACCTTTAGCGGGAACCTACAGCCGTCAAATTATCCCATGGAGTGGACCGCCAGGTGCGCCCAGTTGATCAACCCGCTTTTCTATTTCAGGGTCCTCTTCCAGAGGGGGGGCATGGTAGGTTTTCGAGCGGGCGTCGATAATTAATGGTCCTGTGCATCCCCAATGTTTGCAGTGGGTAAAACCACCGGCTCCATAAATATCTGTGGCCGGATCCGATCTGGTAAAGGTGACCCAGAGGAAGTTCTCCCAGGAGGAACCGGTAAATTCTGCATCGTCTGCCACCACGATAAGGGGGAATTTTGAGAACTCCTCGGATGCTTCTAAAAAGGTGGCCAGTTCTTCCATGGTTGAGTCGGGCTCATTTCTACCCTTATTGTGGGGGCCAGCCTTAAGGACCATTATGCCCGAAGCAAACAGCCTCGGTCGGCTGAAGCCTTTGGGCAGGGATAAGTTGGTGGGCAGTTTATCAGCCAGTTCTTTTAGCTTCGGGCCGGCCACGGCGAGAACCAGCTTGGAACCTTGATTCAGACTGATACCGGAATAGTCCAGGGTGTCCATGGTAACCCGGGTAATAAAGTGAAGATCCCTTTCCCAGTTCGCCCGCTCGAGCAAGTGTTTGAAGAAATGGGGGATGTCGTGGGCGCTCAAGGCGGGATCGTCTTCCCGGGCACAGATAAACACGTACTTGGCCAGAGAAGTTTGGCTGGTACCCAACAGCGAGAGGCCGCAGGTGATCACTTCCTGAGGCTTCCTCTCTTCCGCATAGGGCACATAGCGCTCACTGCCTATGGCCAAGAGCAAGGGGTGCACTCCTGCAGCATCCACCGCATTGACCTCATGGACACCGGAAAAGACCGAAGGCACCAGAGCAGAGGTGAGTTCATGGATAAAAGCCCCGAAAACAGAATCCTCTTGCGGTGGTCGTCCCACGGTGGTAAAGGGCCAGATGGCGTTTTCTCGATGAAAAACCCTCTCCACTTTGAGTACCGGAAAGTCATGAACCAGACTGTAGTATCCCAAATGATCTCCAAAGGGGCCTTCTGGTAATTGGTGCTCCGGCTCAACGTAGCCGCTAAGATAAAAATCAGCCTCGGCCAAGATGGGAAGCGCATCACCCCCGACGACCATCTTTATCCGGTGCCCGCCGAGTACCCCGGCAA
>JARRNM010000128.1:0-17528 GCA_037384945.1 Deltaproteobacteria bacterium | reverse complement strand
GGCGGGAGCGCAGGGGACCTATCTGGTTGTTTCCGGGAATGGAGCAAAGAGCCCAGTTGCCATAAGCGAGGATAATCCCTCCACCCTGTCTGATGACCAAAACGGGGCCGACTACATCGTCATCACCCACCGGGAGCTGGGATGGGATGGCGCTGGAGTAGCACAATCCTGGCTCACCGAGCTTCTGGCCCTGAGGGAGAATCAGGGGCTGCGGGTCATGGCCGTGGACATCGAGGACATCTATGATGAGTTCTCCTACGGCTTGTCCACCCCGCGGGCGGTAAAGGATTTTCTCAGTTATGCCTACCAGAACTGGACTTCTCCTTCCCCTCGCTATGTGCTCCTGGTGGGGGACGGCACCTTTGATCCCAAAGACCACATGGCCACCGGGGCGACCTCCTTTATCACCCCCTATCTCACCGCCACCGAGCACATGGGGGAGACCGTCTCGGAGGACTGGCTGGTCCGGGTGAGCGGCGATGATGCCATGGCAGACCTCTTTATCGGCAGGCTTCCGGCAAGCTCCCTCGAAGAGGCCGATCTCATGGTACAAAAGATCCTCTCCTACGAAACCTCGGGAAACACCAAGGACGACTGGGAAAAGACGGTTCTGCTTATCTCAGACAACCAGACCGAGGACTTCGAAGCGGCCTTTGAGGAGATGAACGAGACCGTGGCCTCCCTGGTGCCCGCCGGATTTTCTTCCCCTATCCGGGGCTATCTTGGCGACTATTGTCCGGTGGTCGAGACCTGCTCGGCAGCACCTCTGACCACTGACCTCAGCGGGTGGATCACCAGCGGAGCCCTTATTGTCCATTACAGCGGCCACGGCTCCACCCAGATCTGGGCCGATGAGCATATCTTCGATACAGACGATGTCTCAGCTCTGACAAACCCGGCAAACGAAGAGATACTTCCCTTCTTTGTGAGCATGAGCTGCCTTACGGGCTACTTTGCCTATCCTGAGGTCTTTAACTTCCCTTCTCTTGCCGAGGAGCTGCTTCTGGCCTCCGATAAAGGGGCGGTTGCCGCTTTTATGCCCTCGGGCATGACCACCACCGAGGGGCAGAAAATTCTGGACCGTGCCCTCTTCGATGCCATCTTCACCCAGGATATGCGAACCCTGGGAGAGGCCATTGCCCATGCCAAGGAGACCCTGCTTTCCCAGGGAAGCCAGTATGAAGAAGTCGCAGGGACCTTTCTGCTCTTTGGCGATCCGGCCATGACCCTCAAGGTACCTCTGCCCCACAGACCCGAGGGGTTCAGTGCCCAGCGCACTACCACCGGTGTTACCCTGAGCTGGAATGGGGCCACAGACTGCAATGGCGACCCAGTGGCAAGCTACAACCTCTACCGGAGCACCACACCTGGAGGACCCTACACCCAGGCGAACACCTCCCCTATCACCGGAACTCAATATGACGACACACCTGTCTCTGCAACTAGGGCGCAATACGTTAGCACTTCAGCTGCAAGTGGAGGTACCTACTACTACGTGGTGACCTCAGTGGACGCTGATGGTGACGAGTCCGTCTACTCCCAGGAGGTGACTAATAGCACGCAAAGTACGACCTCTGGAACAAGTGAAAGCAGCGGCGGAGGCGGAGGTGGAGGGTGTTTCATAAATACGGTGGCGGGAAAGTAGTGGGCATAGAGGAGCCCGCGAGACGAGCGAGACGGGAGGTCGGGCGAGACGGGGAACACGACAGAGGACCCCAGTGAAATAGTGCTAACGCAATTTCACGGGGCAAGCAGACGACTGTGGACAGAATTTCGAAATGCGAAATTCGAATTGCGAATTTGGGCATAGGGCATAGAGTAATAAATCAGGGGTCAGGGATCAGGGCTCAGGAAAGTAAAGCGAAAAAGCTGAAACCTGTTGGAGCGAAGCGGAAATCCCGTCTGAAGCGAAGCGGAAGCGGGGAACACTGAAATCTGAAACCTCAGTCGTAAAGTGACCTGGGGGCGGGGCTTCTGAGAACGGTCTGAAAACCTGGCCGGATTTTTGCATCGCTCTATCCTGCCGGAGGGATAGAGGCATGAGTTGCATTGATGAAATCAGCATTCAGGATTATGCCCGGCGGCTGATCAAGCATCCCCAGGGGAAGAGAATCCCTTTGTCCGGGACTCTGGAGCTCACCTTCCGGTGCAACAACCGCTGCCTCCACTGCTATGTGAATCAACCCGCACACCATGAGAAGGCAAGGGAAAAAGAGCTTTCCTCCACTGAAATCCACCGGTTCCTTGACGATATGGCCCAAGAAGGAACTCTCTGGTTGCTCTTGACAGGAGGGGAACCTCTCTTGAGGCCGGACTTCGAAGATATCTACCTCTATGCAAAGAAAAAGGGGTTTCTTATCACCCTTTTCACCAATGGCACGCTGATTACCCCTTCTCTGGTCGATTTTCTGAAGGAATTTCCCCCTCGCTTCGTAGAAATCACCCTTTACGGCGCCACGGAGGGTACCTATGAGAAGGTGACCCGAATGCCGGGTTCGTACCAAAGATGCAGGCGGGGAATAGATCTCCTCCAGGAGGGGGAGATTCCTTTGAAGCTTAAAACAGTAGTCATGAACCAAAACAAAGACGAATTCATTCTCACCAAGCAGTTTGTTGAAGGCCTCGGGTTGGAATTCCGCTTCGATGCCCTCCTCAATGGGAACCTCGACGGAAGCAAGGACATGAGGAGACTGCGGATCTCCCCTCAGCAGGTAGTCGAGCTGGACCTAGGAGATCCTCAACGGTGTCAAACGTTCAGACGCCTCTATGAGCGAGCCAAAGGTGAGGAACCGGACCGAGAACACCTCTTCCGCTGCGGTGCCGGACTGTGGAACTTTCATATCGACCCTTACGGACAACTCAGCCTGTGCAATATGGCCAGAACACCCAGTTACGATCTGCGTCATGGAACCTTTGCCGAGGGGTGGCACGAGTTTTTTCCCAGGGTCCGGGAGTTGAGAGCGGTCAGGGACAACCCGTGCATGGAATGCCGGCTGGTCCATATGTGCGACCAATGTCCTGGCTGGTCGCAGCTGGAGAGAAATGACCCGGGGATGCCGGTCGACTATCTCTGCCGGATTACTCATCTGAGGGCGAAAGCCTTGGGCATGGGGCCATACAGTCTTGAGGAAAGGTGTATATGTTCACCTGATGGTGAGTCCACTGGGTGGAAAGCGCAAGGGCAAGGGTTGAATCCCTGAAACCTCTTGAAGAGAAAGCCTATGGAAAAGGAAAATAAAGAGAAAAGGTACGACAAACCAAAGGTAACGAGAATCAGACTGGATGCCAGAACCGCGGTTTTGGGATTCTGCAAGAACAGCCCTGGTACTGGTCCTGGATGGACTGACTGCGATGCCCCTTCTTATTGCACCGCCCCGGGATCGTGATGGTTTTTGACCCCTTGAAGGCAGCACATCTTGCATTGAACAATCAAACTTCCCTCCCCCTCTTATCTGAATTAAGTGGAGAGTTGTTGAGCCTTGGTTTCAAGGTGCGTTTTCGAGCCCCTGGAACAAGCATGCATCCCACCATTCGTAATGGCGACTTGATCACGGTTAAGCCTGTGGCGCCAGCCAAGCTCAAGAGAGGGGACATTATTCTCTATCGCTTTCATACCGGCTTCATTGCCCATCGCCTAGTGAATATAGAGGAAAGGAGTGGCCGTGGGCTCTCCTTTACCTTGCGGGGCGACGCTTCCACAACCTGCGATCACCCGGTGGAACCGGAGCAAGTCCTGGGCAAGATTGTTTGCCTGGAGCGAGATCAGCGAATCCTCGACCCTTACAGCCTGAGAGTAAGAATATGGAGCAGGCTTTACCTGTGGCTGGCTCGGCTTAAAAGGAGTCTTTCTCGGTGGTTTTTACCACAAAGTACACAAACGACGCAGAGAGCAGAGCAATTGGTAAACAGTAAACGGTGAACGGTAAACGGTTCTAATCTGCAACTTTTCACCTTTTACCATTTACCGTTTCCTATGATTTTCTCTATGCTCTATGCCCTATGCTCTATGCCCTTGGTGTTCTTCGTACTCTTTGTGGTTCTTTTAACCTTAACGTTGCATGTTTATGTCAAAAGAAAACACCATCATCAGAATTGGAAACGTAGCTATTTCCATTGAAGGAAAGACCTCGGGGGAAATAGCGCCAGCCTATCTGCCATTTATCGGCCGAGGGAAACCGGATATCAGCCTTCGGTTCCACTGCGGCATACCTGAGATAGTGGTTGGCGAAAAGGTTTTCGAGTGTCCCCCTATCTGGACTCTGTACGGTGAAAACGGTACGTCTGTAATAAGACTTTTCCCAGAAATGGGTGATCTCCAGAGAACCCTCTTTTTTCCCCAGCCTCTCAAAAACGCCGACCTTTACTTCACCAACAACTGTACTCGCTCTATCGATCCCTACTTTGGTCCCACCATTGAACTTTTGCTCATGCATTACTTGGCGCAGGAAAGGGGAGTAACCCTTCACGCCTGCGGCATTGTAATTGAGGATAGGGGAGTTCTTTTTCTAGGGGAATCCGGGACCGGGAAAAGCACTTTGGCGAGAATGTGGGATCAAGAAAATGATGTTGATATCCTCAGCGACGATAGGGTCATCGTGCGAAAACAGGGTCGTGAGTTCAGGGTTTACGGTACGCCCTGGCATGGTGAGGCCACATTCGGCTCGCCACGGGAAGCAAAGTTAGAGCGCATTTTCTTCCTCAGACAGGGACAGGAGAATTCGCTCAAAGAGATGACGGGGGTCGATTCGCTATCGCATCTCCTTACGTGTTCCTTTCCCCCCCTGTGGGATTCCCAAGCAATGGAATTTGTTCTGGAGTTCTTCAGCCAGCTGGCAGCTCAGGTTCCATGTCAAGAACTCAGCTTCAGACCTGAAAAGAGTGTCCTCGCTCTGGTAAAAAAGATCAGCAAGTGATAGTAAAGAATCCGGGCCTAGCCGTCGTCAGCGCTGATTTGTCCTAGATGCGAGCGTATCAAGAAGATATGGAGTCTACTAAATCCCAAAAGACAAGCACCAAATTACAAATAAATATCAATTTCCAATACTAAATGACCGAAACAAGTTTTGGATTTTGAATTTTGGTCATTGTGATTTGTTTGAAATTTGTTATTTGTTATTTGGAATTTTTAGTCAGTTTAAATTAAAGCAGGATCTTTAGGGCGTGCTGTAATCGGATGGGCGAATACTTGAAAAACAGATTTCCCTATACGGCCAAGGCTCTTTTGCTGGGTCTTTTTGTTGCCCAGATTATAGCTGCCATACAGGTTTACCTGTCCAACCTGGATCTCTACCACAGCCTGTCGGTACTAAAAGCTGCCGGCTATCTCACCATACCTAATCAACCCACCATGCCCAGCCTTAAGGACTTCGCTCCCGCCTTTTTCGGCGGTCTTTTTTTCACCCTGAGCGTGGGTGCAGGTGTGACCCTGCTCTCGATCGGAGCGGCCTGGCTCTGGCATCGAGTTTTCCCCCGAAACCGATTTGTCTTGATCATTTTATTGGTGAGCTGGCTGGCTTCTGTGGTGGTGCTGAATCACCGGGGCTTTTCTCTTGGAGCCACAGCTTATTTTTTCGTCATACCACCAGTGGTTTTCCTGGCTGCCCTCAGGTGGATGCCACCACATCCTGCTAGCAGGGGATGGATACACGGGGTGGTGCACACCATCCCCGTTGCGGTGCTGGCACTGTTGTGGGCTTCTCAAATTGACGGCCACTTTTTCGATGATTTCAGGGACATTCTCCTTCTGTCCAATCCCGTTGGCATAAAAATCAACGATTTCTACTATGACTATACCCTCTATCCAGCGGAGGTCTTTAAATCTCTGGACCAGAAGCTTCTCAAAACTTGCAATCTGCAAGACTTAAATAAGATACCCCTCCATGTGCGGCTGGAAAGGGAATTGCTTGATCGCGACTACCTTGCCGTGGCAACAGCTGATGCAGTTGACCTCAAGGTGGTGCAAGATAATGGTGTGCTGGCCTTCAACCATGGAGGAAAGAAAATTTTGCAGATCGCCCTTGCAGATTTTCTCTCCAACCCGGGATCTGTATTGGAGGAATTCTCTGTCAAGAGCGACAGATACAGTTTTTTCCGCCAGTTTACTTTTCTCTCTCTTGTTATGGGGCTGCCCCTTGCCCTCTATTTGCTCCTCCATGCTCTAATACGTCTCCTCTGTTCCTTCTTTGTAGATGTCAAGACCGGTTCTGTGGTTGCTTCTATCCTTTGTCTAATCGTTGGCTTGAGTATCCTGATCCCATTCCACTATATGAGGGGGACAGAGATGGAGTTGAAGGATGTCCCTCAAGCTCTGGCATCAATGTCCTGGCAAGAGCAAGTTGGCGGTTTGAAGATCGTAGAGAGAAAAAGGCTGGAAATAAGTAGCTTTCAGCCGTACCCAAGGTTGCTGGTGAGTCCCCACATAGCAGTCCGCTACTGGTTGGTGAGGGCACTGGCTGTAAGTCGCCGACCTGAAACCTACAAGGATCTCCTGGTCTTTCTGGATGATCCCCACCCCAACGTGGTTTCAATGGCCTTTTATGCCCTAGGGCAAAGGGGGGATAGGCAGGCCATCAAGGAGATTTTGACAAGGATCAAAACGTCTCATCACTGGTACAATCAGTGGTATGCTTACAAAGCCTTACGGGCCCTGGGATGGAAACAAAGGAAATCCAGCTAAAGACCCTGTTCCTCTGTCTTGCTGCAGTAATTGCCGTAGAACTGGCTACTTGGGTGGTGGCTTCTAAGTCAGCCTTCCACCCTATGTTTATTCTGGCCGGGGCACGTCTCCTCCAAATACTCCTGATTGTCCTGATTACTATGATCTGGGGGAAGGGATTATCTTCCATAGGCTTGGCTCGCTCAGGGATGGTCTCTGGCTTGAAAAAGGGTCTGCTCTGGTCGGCCGGCTTTGGAGCAATCGCCTCCCTTGTCTGTATTGGACTGTTCGCTGTCGGCACGAATCCACTCACCTGGATAAGAATCCGGTTACCAAGACAATCCGTGGATCTTGTTCTTTTTTTCATTGTTGGTGGCATAGTAGGTCCCGCTGCTGAGGAGCTCTTTTTTCGGGGAATACTCTACGGCTTCTTCAGACGATGGGGGGTAATTGTGGCCCTTATTCTCAGCACCCTGATCTTTGTACTCTGCCACCCCATCAGCCATGGAATCCCCGTCACCCGTCTGGTAGGAGGTCTTCTTTTTGCCGCAGCCTATGAGATCAGCGGCAGCCTATTTGTCCCCATCACCATCCACGGACTGGGCAACCTGGCCATCTTTACTCTCTCCTTGATATTTTAGTGTTCTGGCGGGCACAGTGGCCCGCCCTACTGAATTCTCTTGCCCGCTACCGCCTGACCTCTGATCTCCGACTTCCGACCTCCGACATCTGTCGTCTGTCCTCTGTCCTCTAATCCTCGTCTCGCCCGTCCCGCCCGTCTTGCCCGTCTCGCTGGCTACCCCCTGGCGTACTCTTCCAAATTAGTAGGATTTGTGCGTCAAATAACACATCTCCGCCAAGATTCGCCATTCATTTAACCCCCACACCGGGGACAATATATTGAAATCAATTTTATTTAAGCTAAGCGGTGCAATTTTCTGATAGATCGCCGTCGGTCTTTAATCGCTGGGAAATTGCGGCATAGTGTTTGCAAGATAGGCTTGCGAAATTAAAGGTAGAAAATAGCCATCTACCCTCGGAGAGGTGCACCTTCTGGTCTGAGGACTGGAACCACATTGGTGCTTTTCATCTCATTTTGGACATCGGTCAACCGTTGATCGAAAAATAATTGGATGGTTAGCCATGGCAAAATATGACATAAGCATTAGAGATTATTCGAGAATCATTCGGAAACGGCGAACAATTGTCATAGCTGCAATTGTCCTTTGCACCATCGCGAGCTATCTGTTCGCCCTATTTGCCTCTCCCGAGCCCCGCTACCAGGCGACCTCCGCGGTTAAAGTGGAGCGGGTCACGGATCTAACCACCTTACTGTATGGGAGGGTCTCCTGGACCCTGTGGAATAATGTCACCACCCAGGCGGTGGTTATCACCAGTTTTCCCATAATGGAAGGTACCGCCAAAAAGATGGGACTGATTCCCGAAAAGGTCTCCTCCGCACAGGTTCGCAATACTGAAAAGTATCAAAGAATAGTTACCTCCCTTAAATCCAAGGTCGAGACCGAGCGAGAAGCTGAGACCAACATCATCAACATCACCGCCACAGCGAAAACACCCAAAGAAGCAGCGCTCATTGCCAACACTGTTGCAGAAGTCTACCATCAGGCCAACGTGGACGAGCGAAACCAGAAAGTGCGGGAAACCAGGGAGTTCATCGAGAAGCAGCTGGAAGTGGTGCAAGGCCGCCTTGATAAAGCTGAGCAGAATCTTCGCACCTTTGAAGAAACTACCAATCTGGTTGCCATTGACGCCCAAACCGCGTTTATCCTCAATCGTTTGAGCAGTCTGGAAACTGAATTTGCCCAGGCACAGCAAAAGCGGGGGGTGGTCCAAAGACTACTTAAATCGGTCCAAGAAATCAGCCCGGAACTCGCAAAGCTGATTGCCAAGCTCAGAGATCTTAGTTTTCGGCGCAAGGTTTTACTCAACGACTATACCAGTAAGCATCCAAAGGTTGAAGAAACTAATGCTGAACTGCGAGACGTTCTCTCTGAGATGGACAATGAGTTGAACTCTATGATGGCCACCGTGAATGAACAGCTCCGGGACCTGGAAATCCGTCTTGCCGCTACCCGGGCACAGACCAAGAGTATCCCTAAAAGCTCCCTGACTCTGGCGAGGCTACGCCGAGAGGTGGATGTCAATGAAAATTTACTCACCCAACTCAAATCTAAATACCAGGAAGTAATGATTCAGGAGTCGGGTCTTATAGAAGAGGTCAAAATCATCAAACCGGCCCTCGAGCCCCGTCAGCCAGTCAACCTGCCCGATACTTTGATCAACACACTTACCGGAGCGGTAATCGGCCTGGTTATAGGGTTAGTCCTGGCCCTGATTGTGGAGACCATGGACACCTCATTGGGTACCATCGAGGATGTGGAGGAGATTTTGGGCGTGCCGGTCCTGGGAGTTATTCCCTCTGTTGAGGAATTCTCCACCGGAGAAAAAGGGCAAAATGGAAGTAAATTAAAAGGCCGGCCATTAATAACCCACTTTGCCCCGCGCTCTCCAGTTTCTGAAGCTTACCGGTCCTTGAGAACCAATCTGCAGTTTATCTGGAAGGAGAGAGAGGCAAAAGCCTTTCTCGTCACCAGCTCATCCCTGCAGGAGGGGAAAACCTACAATGTGGTCAACCTGAGCCTGAGTCTGGCCCAGGCTGGGGAAAAAGTGCTCCTCATCGATGCTGATCTCCGCAGACCAGTGGCCCATAATATTTTCGGCCTTAAAAGGCAACCAGGGCTCACAGATTACATTGTGGGAGTCAGCGACTTGAAAGATTCTGGAGATACTGAATATGAACTGGAAAAGGGAATGTTGCCCGAATTCCGAAGATCTAATGGCAGTTGGAAAGCTGTGACCAACACTGTCATCGATATGATGCTCGGCGAGTTCGAATTTGATGAAATCTTGAAAACTCCTGGGCTCGATAACTTACATGTTATCAGTGCGGGGCAAAGTCTGCTCAACCCTGCTGAAATCCTTCGTTCACCCAGGTTTAAAGAGTTTTTGCATGAAGTGAGGGAGCACTACGATGTTATCATCGTAGACGCTCCACCGGTGCTGCCGGTGGCCGATGCCTTCGAGGTGGCTCCTGAGATGGATGGGGTTATCCTGGTTTACGAGGTGGGCCGCATTGGCCGGGGAATTCTAAAGAGAGCCAAAGTGCAATTGGAAAATGTGAATAGTAATGTCCTGGGGGTAATCCTTAATAATGTCAAACCGGATGTGGCCCCGGATTTCTATCGCTACCGCACAGACTACTATTATGAGCAAAAAAGTGACCAAGAGACCGAAACCCCATCCTCCCCTTGGCAAGAAGCCATTAGTCAGAAAACAGGAGGGATACGCAGTATCCTCAGTAAGGGGAAGATGACCTCGGCAAGGGCGGGCAGACGATCAAATATGCTTATTCTGTCGGCAGTAGTCGGGCTCATGCTCATAGGAGGTCTCCTATGGACCAACTTTTCTAAACCGAGCCACCCGACTCGCAAGTCCCAGAGTCAAAGAGCCAAAATAGTTGTGCCCACCAGCAACAGTAAAGCAAGCACCAAATTGCCTACGGAGTCCAGCAAGGCTGCTAGGAAAATCAAGGTGGAAGCGGCAGTGAGAAGACCTAAACCGGAGCGAAGTCAAGAAAAACTCACAGAGGCGGTTAAACAATCGACTGAAAAAGCCGAACTGGTAGAGGCAAAACCCAGGGAACCGAATGAGCCAAGCCAGGTTATCCCATCGCATCTGAGTGGCGCCCAGACCTGGGAAAGTCTACCCCAGACGGCCGAGATCCGATTGGGGCCCGGCTTTCACACCCCCATACTCCAGCTCGTTCGCAGGGGCACCCGGCTGCAGGTGGTGGGCAGAAGTGGTGATTGGCTCAAGCTGGAACTAAGAAATGGCAGCACCGGCTGGATCTATCGCAGCCTCGCTCAACCTGAACGGGAGAATGTAAAGAAGCCCCTTAATGTTGCGAAAGAATCGCAGGGAAATTCAGAAGCCATTGCTGCACAACCAAATAGGATCAACAAAGCTAGTTCACCAGAAGGTATGCGCTCCCCGAAACAGAATTTAGCTGAAATCTACATAAGTCTGGCTAGAGTAGCCAAAATCAGATCAGGGCCCAGCATTCACGCACCTGTGCTGCAACTCATTCAAAGGGGTACGCGGCTGCAGGTGGTGGGCAGAAGTGGTGATTGGCTCAAGCTTCAACTGAGAAACGGCAGCACCGGCTGGATCTATCACAGCCTGGCGCTGCCTGAACGAGAGCTCTTGGAAAATCCACTTACTGTTCTCAGAGACTCAGAGACAATGACAGGACCCGTTTCTGTAAAAGCAAATGTGAGACAAGATTCGAGTTCTACCCAAGAAGAGGTTCTCTCTTCAATGCGAAATGGCAGTGAAGTCGCCCTGGCCTATCCCGAATAGCCAAGATCGGCTCTGGGTTGGACATTTGCGCTTTGAATAATGAAGCGGTAATACCGGATACAAGAATAGTTATTAAGACCTTTAGTCATTGGCATAAGTTGATGGGCTTCAAACCAAAATGAACTGTTGAGGCGTGGAATTTCCTGGCCGGCTTGACATCTATTAGGAAAACTAAGATGGTCCGCCGGAAATCGACGGGGTGCCAGGCCTCAACCAATTGAAATGGATTGGAACCATGGCATTGATATCAAGCAAAAATAGCATTCCTATCCGAGTTCTCTTTGGACTGTTGCTTCTTCTCACTATCCAGCCCGCTTGCAGTATTCAGAGAAGGGCAACCAGGCAACATCCTGATGACTATCGATTCAGGCCTTGGAGCTTGGCCTCTGCCGGGATCTACCAGACTGTGGTTGCGGCCGACTTGAATGGCGATCAACACCCGGACATCGCCGGCGGCTCCTATGTGCCCGGGACAGTCTCTATCTGGTACGGGAATGGCAAGGGCGGCTGGTCATCTCCTTTCATGCTTCCAACCAAGGGAGACGTCCGCTCAATTGCCGTTGGCGATTTTGACACTGACGGACGGCCTGATCTTGCCTTGAGTATGTTAGGAGATAATCCTGGAATCCAGATTTGGTTGAATCGCGGCAGGGAAGGTTGGGAAAGAGGTACGTCTCCAGCCGAGTCAGAAAAGTTTCACGGAATCCGGGCAGATGACATCAATGCAGACGGAAATCCTGATTTGATCTCTGCGGGAGCCGGTGGGGATGGCCCGGGGGGTATTGGGGTTTGGTTCGGAGATGGGCAAGGAGGTTGGCTTACCGACGTTGGCCCAACAGTTCGTGGTGAATATAACGACGTGGCGGTGGTGGACTTCAATGAAGATGGTCATCTCGACATTTGCGGCTCTGGTATCGGACCGCATGGGGCCCTTCAAGTTTGGCTTGGTGACGGCAAAGGTGGATGGTCTGACCTGCCACCTCTAGAGTCGGGGAATTTCTACGCCGTTTCGGCAGGAGATCTGAATCGCGATGGGCATATGGACCTATTTGCTGGCACATATCGAAATGGCATCCGCATCTACTTAGGTGACGGTCGAGGTGGTTTTTCTAGCGTGAGTTCACCGATTAACAAGAAGAATTTCTGGAAAGTCCTGACCGGTGATGTAGACAGTGATGGTGACCAGGAGCTCATTGCTTCTTCTCTGGACTCTCAAGGAATATGGGTTTGGAAATGGAAAAATGGAGGGTTGTCACTAGTGCCGAACTTCTATCGCTCCACTGGCACTTATTACGGTATGGCCCTCAGTGACCTTGACTCAGATGGCCGCCAGGATCTGCTAGCCGCCAGCGACGGCCAAGGGGTGATGGTCTGGGCTAGCCAAACTCAGGTTAGGTCCCTCGCAGCTGTGACCTTTGGTGCTGCAACAGTGGTTTCTCCCGACAAGGGCGAGGGGGCGTTCCCTTTAGCTCCGAAGGAAAATGACGTCTTTGTGACCATGGAGGGTCGACCCCAATATAAGATCGGACCAGAAGACGTCTTAGAGATTAGCCTTTGGGAGGGCATCGAGGAAAAGAAATATACTGTTCAGGTACGACCCGATGGCAAGATCTCCTTCACTTTCTTCCAGGATCTTTATGTCTCTGGACTGACCGTATCTGAGGTGGACGATTTACTCACCTTGAGACTTGGCCGTTTTATTAAACAACCAAAAGTGGCTGTACGGGTGTCGGAGTACAACAGCAAATTTGTCAGCTTGATGGGCGCTATAAGTACAACTGCTGGAGTTATTGTGGGACCAGGAACAACCAGAGGTAGTCATTCCGGACCAGGCATTTATTATCTAACCGGCAAAACCACTCTACTCCAAATCCTGGCCAGAGCTGGCGGCCCGACCGAAAAGGCAAACCTTCGCGAGGTCACAGTGAGACGTAAAACCGGACAGGCCATCATGCTCAACCTCAATAAGACCATAACTCAGGGTGACTTAACTCAAAACCCGGTACTCAATGATGAAGACACCGTGGTGGTACCGGTCCTTGGCGAAGAAAAACCCAACAGAGTCTTTGTCTTTGGAGAGGTTAATAACCCCGGAGTCATTCCAACTCGCGGCGATCTTACGGTGGTGGAAGCACTTGCTCTCGCCGGTGGCTTTAAACAAAGAGCCGTACTCGGCGATGCTAGAATATTGAGGGGCGACATGACCAGACCAGAGGTGCTCGCTTGCGATATTGACAGAATCCTAAACAAAGGAGATATGAGCCAGAACCTTAAACTCCACAACGGAGATATGCTCTACGTACCCAAGAACACTATAGGCAGGATAAGCGACTTCTTGCGCGAGATTGCTCCAATTCTCGGATTCATCACCTACCCGGCACAAGTATATAGGAGCTATGAAGGTTCAGCGCCTTTTGATTAAGCATGAAACGAAACCTGTTGAGCAGGATAGAAAAGTAGAGTTTAAGTATGCCTAGAATTAATTCAGAATCTCCCTCACTTGTGAAGGGGGACGTGCCCTGTTGAATTTCGCGAAGGGTACCCTATTCAATAGAGTGAAGGGATTTATATCTCGACTGGATGTGCATCAAACCAATTCAGAATTTGCCAATCTGTGTCCATCCGGAAACTCCGCATTGTCATTCTGAGCGGAGCGAAGAATCTCCCGGAAATCCAAGGGCCACGAGATTCTTCTTCGTCCCGCGCAGCGGGACTCCTAAGAATGACAGCCGGAAACTGAGGTTCCGGTTAGACACTTATTAGCAAGCATTGCTAGACAAATCACCGGCTCAGCCGGTGAACTTTTAAAGTACCAGAATACTGCCAGGCCTGCATTTGCAATGATGACAAAATATGACATAAATATTCGCGATTACTGGCGGATCATCCGCAAACGCAGAACAGTTGTTATCCTGGCTGCCGCACTTTTTACGGTCTTCAGCTATCTCTTTGCTATAATTCGCACTCCTGACCCCATCTACGAGGCAACCTCCGCTGTTAAAGTGGAGAAGGCCACTGATCTCACTACCCTACTCCTCGGCACCGTGTCCTGGACTTCCTGGGATAACGTGGCAACTCAGGCGGTGATCATAACCAGTTTCCCAGTAATCGAAGAAGCAGCACGACAGATGGGGCTGATTCCTGGAAATATCTCCTCTGCCCAGGTCCGCAGTTTCCGTAAATATCTCCAAGTAGTAAATGAGCTCAAATCGCAGATTTCAACCGAGCAGGAGGGCAACACCAACATCATAAACATCACCGCTACCTGTTCAAATCCCACTGAGACTGCGCTGCTGGCCAACACCGTTGCCGAAGTCTACCGCCAGAATAATGTCGATGAACGGAACAAGAAGGTCAGAGAAACCAGGGAGTTCATTGAGAAGCAGCTGGAAGTAGTTGAAGGCCGCCTTCAGGAATCTGAACAAAATCTTCGCAATTACGAAAAAGATACTAAACTGGTAGCTCTTGACGCACAGACCAAAGCTGCCATTAATCGTCTTATCAGCCTCGAGAATGTGGTCGCCGATCTACAACAAAAGAGACTCGAGGTCAAAAGACAGTTAGGACTGCTTCAACAATTCCGTAAGGGGAAGCAGAGGGTCAGCAAAGAAGCATTCTACGTCGAGAATCCTTCCCCTCAACTAGCCAAGCTCACAGCCAAATTCAGAGACCTGAGTTTGCGGCGCGAAGTCCTTCTCAACGACTATACAGAGGATCATCCTGAAGTGAGTTCCGTGGATGCGGAACTGGCGAATGTTATTTCAGAAATGGAAAAAGAACTGAGGTCCATGCTGACCTCAATGGACAGCCGGTTGCAGGACCTGGGGAAACGGTTGGAAACAGCTCGGGGGCAAGCAATGGCCATCCCTGACAGTGTTCTTACCCTCGCTAGATTGCGCCGGGAGGTGCAGCTAAACGGGGATCTTCTTGCCCAGCTCAAGTCTAAATATCAAGAGGTCATGATTCAGGAATCGGGTCTGATAGAAGAGGTTAAGATTATCAAACCCGCTCTAGAGCCGACCCAGCCTATCAATACGCCCAACACCCTTTTAAACACCGGCACTGGCGGAATAATTGGCCTCGTCGTTGGTCTGGTGCTGGCATTGATTGTAGAGACCATGGATACCTCTCTCGGCACCATTGAGGATGTAGAAGAGATTTTAGGCATACCTGTACTTGGAGTTATTCCGTCTATCCAGGAATTTGCCTTTAGTGAGAAGAATGAAACCGGTCCTAAGCCGAGAGGCGAGCCTCTGGTAACCCACTTTGCCCCCCGCTCTCCCGTGTCGGAAGCTTACCGTTCGTTGAGGACTAATCTACAATTTATCCGCTCGGACAAGAAAGCAAAAGCTTACCTGATTACCAGTTCTTCTCTTCAGGAAGGGAAGACATACAACGTGGTCAACCTGAGCCTGAGTCTGGCCCAGGCTGGGGAAAAAGTCCTCTTAATAGATGCGGATTTGCGCAGGCCTACTGTCCACCATATTTTCGGTCTCGAAAGACAACCGGGCCTAACAGACTACATAGTAGGAACAGGGGAAGTGGAATCAAGGCCGGACTACACTGTTGAACTCGAAACCACTTTGACTTTCAGTGCCCCGCAGACTGATAACGGCTGGAAAAACGTGACCAACACAATCATTGATTTGATGTTGGGCGAATTTGGCATTGATGAAATCCTGAAAAACCCGGGGTTGGATAACTTGCACATTATCAATGCGGGTCAAGGTCTGCTCAACCCAGCTGAAATTCTCAGGTCACCCAGGTTCAAGGAGTTTCTCCGTGAGGTAAGGGAACACTACGATATCATAATTGTGGACACACCACCGGTTCTACCCGTAGCCGATGCCTTTGAGGTGGCTCCTGAGGTGGACGGTGTCATCCTGGTGTACGAGGTGGGCCGAATAGGGCGAGGAATTCTAAAGAGAGCCAAGGTGCAACTTGAAAATGTGAACACCAATGTACTTGGTGTAATCCTCAACAATGTCAAACCGGACGTTGCACCGGATTTCTATCGTTACCGGACAGACTACTATTATAGTTATGAGGATCGGGGCGAAAAATCTGGTTCTCATTCCCCTTGGCGTGACTTAGTCGGCCAACCTCTGCGTAGTTTTCAGAACATCATGGGTAAAATGCGATTTGCGCCTGGGTCCGAGGGGAAACGAACCGCGATCAGCCTGTTTCTACTCGCTGGCACTTTCGCTCTTGCCAGTCTTGTTTGGCAGAATTATCCAAGAATCATGCCTGCACGTCGGAGCCCTTTAGATCAGAAGGAGCTCAGTGCCCAAAATAACACCGAGGAGAGAATACGCCCTCTTGTTTCGACAGCTAAGGCAGAAGCAACGAACAGTTCAGATCGCCATCCTGTCTCGGAATCCCAGAAAACAGCTTCCATTGCTACTCCACCACAAGAACAAATAGTTGACCAGAAGCATATTAGACCCGGCCAACCGGTTGCATCCCAACCGAATTACGAAGAGGAAACTGACTCCTCATCAGGACAGTCCACTGAGGAACAGCCTACTGTGCAGGTGAAGGTAGTTGCTCAAACTCCGGTTATAGAGAATAAGGCCATCGTCAAGCAAGACCCAGTTGACTCCCAAGGCGTAACTGCAGAGTCATCCATCGAACATTTCATCGAAAAATGGCGTCATTCCTGGGAAGAGGGGGACTTTCCGAGTTATGTCACTTGTTATCATCCTGAATTCGAGACAAATGACATGGACCACAACAAATGGGAGAGCTACAAGCGAAATCTCTTCAAACGGTCGGCGAAAAGGAATATTCAAATCAGCGATGTAAAAATTGAAGATAACGGCTCCAGTGCAGTGGTTACTTTTAAACAAAAATACCGGACTGCGAGACACCAGGATTTCGGTCTTAAAACACTCCACCTTCGTCAGCATGAAGCACACTGGACGATCTTTAAGGAGAAGTGGCAGCCTTTTTCTGGTCAAGGATAGATACTTGATATGCGAAGATTGTCTTCCAAAACCAATTATAAAATTGGCGCCCCTCCGGCAACTCTGTTTTTAATCTTGATTGGCGCTATTTTGGTGGGCTACCTCCTTACAATTGTCAGCGCAGTTCACAGTTTGCTTCTTATTGTGCTGCTTTTGATTTTTCTTTGTGTTTTTCTTTGGCCAGAAGCCGGTCTTTACCTTGTTATTTTCTCTATGCTCCTTTCTCCAGAGATCATCGCTGGAAATATAGCTCATAAAGGCACTTTAGGTCGCGGGTTTACCTTGAGACTGGAAGATTTTTTATTGATATGCATTGGCCTCAGCTGGCTCGCCAGAATTGCTCTGGATAAGACCGCAGGTCTTTTCCGGAAAACGGTTTTGAACCAAGCCATAGCTGCATACATTCTTGCTTGTTTTCTCGCCACTCTTTGGGGGAAATTGAGTGGTAATGTGGAGGGCAAATCCGG